>JBFZCN010000033.1:0-4755 GCA_041307985.1 Burkholderiales bacterium | reverse complement strand
TTGGCAAGTCACAAAAATACCAAAAATCGATCTTATCCATCATGGGTTTCAAAACCCCATCAATGTCTTTGTCTGCCATCGCGCCAAATACTGCAATCGTATAGGGGTGGTAGGCCATGTTCTCAAGGTTTTGTGCCAGGGCAGCGCTGGCATGAGGGTTATGAGCCACATCCAAGATGATGGTGGGTTGGCCAGGCAGAACTTGGAATCGTCCAGGAAGCTCAACCCAAGCCATGCCGTTCCTGATTTCTTGAGCACCTACCGGCAGTCGGTCTCTAACAGCAATCAGAGCGGCAATCACAGCGCTGGCATTGAGTAATTGATTGGCGCCTCGCAGTGCTGGATAACCCAATCCTGAAAAACGCTTGCCACGCCCTGCCCAACCCTGCTGTTTATCACCCTGAAAGTTATAGTCTTTACCCATTAGCCATAAATCAGCGCCTATCGATGTAGCATGATCAATCAATGATTGAGGTGGCACAGGATCTGCGCATATGGCAGGTTTGTCGGAGCGGAAAATACCGGCTTTTTCAAAAGCGATTTTTTCTCGGGTATCTCCAAGGTATTCCATGTGATCCAAATCAATGCTGGTCACAATCGCACAATCCGTGTCAATCATGTTCACGGCATCTAAACGACCGCCCAAACCAACCTCAAGAATGACCGCATCTAATTGGGCTGTTGCAAATAAATGCATGATGGCCAAGGTTGTGAACTCAAAGTAAGTCAGCGTTGGTGGATTTGGTAAGGAGGCTCTGGCCAATTCAACTGCCCTGAAGTGTTCAAGCAAGAGTTCATCACTCACGTTCTCACCGTTCACACGGGCACGTTCATTGAATGAGAGTAAATGAGGAGAGGTATGGCAGCCGACTTTATAAGATGCGGCTAACAAGACGCTCTCTAGCAAAGCACAGGTGGAACCTTTGCCATTGGTGCCACCAACCGTGAAGACCAGCGCTTGGAAATTTAATTGAAGAGCCTCTTTGACGCGCGTGATGCGCTCCAGGCCCATGTCAATCCCAACAGGGTGAGCTGTCTCTAAGTGTCGGAGCCAATCATCTAAATTGTCAAACGTGGCAGGCAAGTGTGACTGGGATCTTAAGCGACAGAATCTGTTGGCAACTTCAACAACAGCGCTAACAAATCAGCAATCTCTTTGCGCATTTGGCGACGATCAACAATCATGTCAATGCCACCCTTTTGCATCAAGAACTCTGAACGCTGAAAGCCCTCAGGCAGTTTTTCGCGAACCGTTTGCTCAATCACGCGCGGGCCAGCAAAACCAATCAACGCTTTTGGCTCAGCCATCACCACATCTCCCATGAAAGCAAAGCTGGCGGAAATACCGCCCATGGTTGGATCGGTCAGAACGCTGATGTACGGTAATTTTGCATGAGCGAGCTTTACCAGCATCGCATTGGTTTTAGCCATTTGCATCAATGACAACAAACTCTCTTGCATACGAGCACCGCCGGTGGCGCTGATACAAATGAACGGTACTTTTTGCTCCAAGGCCATTTGGGCACCGCGCACAAAACGCTCACCCACCACAGAGCCCATTGAGCCGCCCATGAATTCAAATTCAAAACAGGCCACCACCACAGGTATGGTGTGAATCGATCCAGCCATGACCACCATCGCATCAGTTTCGCCCGTTGAATCCATCGCGTCTTTAATGCGATCAGGGTATTTTTTGGTGTCTTTGAATTTCAAGGCATCAATTGGTAATACTTCTTGACCAATTTCATGACGACCTTCCAAATCCAATAATTTATCTAAACGCTCACGTGCATTGATGCGCATGTGATGATCACATTTGGGACACACATGCATGTTGGACTCTAGGTCATTGCGGTATAAAACAGCTTCGCATGATGGGCATTTGATCCACAAACCTTCAGGAACAGTTTTACGCTGCGCAGGGTCGGTGTGTTGAATGCTTGGGGGGAGAAGTTTATCAATCCAGCTCATATTTATTGATCCAAAGCCTTACGGATATCCTTTAGAAAGTCTTCCAGCAATTGTACTCTTTGTGCTGGTGCCGCTTCTTCTAAAAGCTGAACAATCCGACTACCAATCACGACCGCATCAGCAGTCTTACCAATCGCCACGGCTGACTGGGCATCTCTGATACCAAAGCCAACCGCGATCGGCACAGAGGATGCCGCCCTGATTTGGGGAATGATGCCTGCCACTGCCTGCGTATCTAAATTGGCAGCGCCCGTGACGCCTTTGAGAGACACATAGTAGATATAACCAGCGGCCACTTTACCAACCTGATCAATGCGCTCTTGCGATGATGTGGGTGCCAATAAGAAAATAGGATCAATGCCAGCCGCTTTGCATTGCTTGGCGAAGTCTTCGCATTCTTCAGGCGGATAGTCCACCACTAAAACACCATCAACACCTGCATCTTTAGCAGTTTTGACAATGGTTTCGCTGCCCATGTGCTCAATAGGATTGGCATACCCCATCAAGACCACGGGGGTGTGATCATTGCTTTGGCGGAATTGTTTGACCAATTCGATGCAGTGCTTGAGTGTGGTGCCGTGAGACAAAGCTCTTTCTGAAGCTCTCTGAATCACCGGGCCATCAGCCATTGGGTCTGAAAAAGGCACGCCCAACTCAATGACATCAGCGCCACCACGCACCAAGGCGTGCATTAATTCAAGTGTGATGCCTGGTTCAGGATCACCTGCGGTGATAAAGGGTACAAGACCTTTGCGACCCTGTGCTTTTAATTCAGCAAATACTTTTGCAATCTTTGACATCTATATTCCTAAAACTTCAAACCTGATTCTTGAGCAACGGTGTGCATATCTTTGTCTCCACGACCTGAAATATTGACAAGGATCGTTTGATCTTTTGGCAAAGTGGCAGCAAGCTTACAAGCATAGGCAATCGCATGACTGGTTTCTAGTGCCGGGATGATGCCCTCGATGCGGCAACATTCGTGGAAGGCCTGAAGAGCCTCATCGTCCGTGATGGCGACGTACTCAGCTCTCTTGGAATCTTTTAACCATGCATGCTCAGGTCCAACACCTGGGTAGTCCATACCCGCTGATACAGAATGCGTTTCAGCAATTTGACCATTTTCATCTTGCAACAAATAGGTGCGATTGCCATGCAACACGCCTGGCGTTCCCGCTACCAAGGCTGCTGAATGTTCCTTGGTATTCAAACCATGACCGGCTGCTTCAACACCAATCAATTTCACATTCGGTACATCGATGTAAGGGTAAAAAATGCCCATCGCATTTGATCCACCACCCACGCAAGCCATCACGTAATCTGGTTGACGACCAATCATTTCTGGCATTTGCACTTTGCACTCTTCACCAATCACGCTTTGGAAATCTCTCACCATCATGGGATATGGATGAGGACCTGCCACCGTACCGATGATGTAGAAAGTACCCTCTACATTGGTCACCCAATCACGCATGGCTTCGTTCAAAGCATCTTTGAGTGTTTTTGTGCCAGACTCAACCGGTACAACTGTGGCGCCCAAGAGTTTCATGCGATACACGTTTTGAGCTTGGCGAGCCACATCCACAGAACCTTGGTAAACGATGCACTCCAAGCCCATGCGCGCACAAATCGTGGCTGTTGCCACGCCGTGTTGGCCTGCCCCAGTTTCTGCGATGATGCGTTTTTTACCCATGCGCTTGGCCAACATTGCTTGACCAATCACATTGTTAATTTTATGCGCGCCTGTGTGGTTTAAATCTTCACGTTTGAAATAGATTTGTGCGCCACCCACCTTATCACTCATGCGCTTAGCGTGATAGATCGGTGAGGGACGACCCACAAAGTGTTTTAACTCTGAATGGAATTCTGCTAAAAACTCTGGGTCATGTTGATACTTGGCGTATGTCTCTTTGAGCTCAGTCAAGGCATACATCAAAGTTTCAGAAACGAAGACACCACCATAGGGTCCGAAGTGACCTCTAGCGTCTGGAAAATCATACATAGTCTTACCTCTACACGAATGAGATGCCTTGATCGGCATCTCGGACTGCTTGAATAAACGCCTTCATTAGTTCAGGGCTTTTTTGACCTTTTGCTACTTCAATGCCACTCGACACATCCACAGCACAAGGTTTAAGGTGTGCAATACCCTCGCCCACGTTGTGCGTGTTCAATCCACCACTCAAAACGACCCGATGCGCGTTTTCTTTTGTCCATGTGTCCGGTATCAATGACCAATCAAATACATGCCCACCCCCACCGTAGCCTTCAACGAAGGCATCCAGTAAAAAGCCGGCTGCATCTGCGTATTGTAGAGAAAATTCAGATAAATTGAAGCCTGCCTTAATTCTGGCGGCTTTGAGCCATGGCATGCCCTGGGCGATCTCTTTGCAACGTTCTGGGGTCTCATCCCCATGAAACTGCCACAAGGTCGTTGGAACGCGCTCCTGGATCCTCAAAACCTCTTCATCTGTTGGGTTAACCACCAAGGCCACCGCATCCATTCCGCCTGGCATGCGAGCAATCAAAGCAGCGGCCATTTCAGGGCTGACATACCGAGGGCTCGGCTCATAAAAGACAAATCCCAGGGCATCGACCCCCAAAGAGACGGCCGCATCCACATCGCTTGAGCGAGTAAAACCACAGAATTTAATTCTGGTTTTGTCAGCGGTCTGTTTAAGTAAGCCCATCGGCGCCTTACTGCCCTAAAAGATTGATTGGTAAAAAGCTATTGGCCAAATTCGGCTCAGGAATATCGAATTGCTCTGGGTCTCCTACCCTCAG
>JBFZCN010000032.1:0-2556 GCA_041307985.1 Burkholderiales bacterium | reverse complement strand
GTCTTTCAACTGATTCTGCAACTGATTCTTATGTGAAGTGGTATTTAATTGAGTAACTGTGCTCAATTGTGCTTGATTGGCCGTAACACTTTTCTCAATTTTTCCCACCAATGTCAAAGTTGACACTCGTTTGATTGCTGACACCATGAACACAGAGCCCAAGACAGGCCACCAACGATCGCCCGCTTTTTCAAGGAAAGCCAGCTTTTGCATGCCTGATTCACTTCTTAAGGGCAGTCGATAACAACCAAAGCGACCGCGATCGACTGAGAAGTTAAGCAGCTTCAGCCAGTCTTTTAATCTTAATAATGCGATGAATTGACCTTCTCTAGGAAGGTAAGGTTGACCAACCAAATGACTACAGTATTGGCGCAAGCCCCAAAGACTCGCTGGATTAAACCCAGAAATCACCACCCGACCTTCCGGCATCAACACGCGTTCAACTTCTCGCAACACGGCATGAGGATCACTGGCGAACTCAAGGACGTGGGGTAGTACCACCAAATCCAGACTTTGGTTGGCAAATGGCAGTTCTTCTGGGATGCCTTCAATCGTGTGCCATTGCCCGCCAGATTCATCATTGGGCTTGTCGTGCGGTGAGCGCAGGATCATTTGCAAAGGCATCCGATTTTCAGTCAAGGCGGGTAATTGCGGTAAGCCAATCTGTAAGGCGTGATAACCAAAAATATCGCTCACAATGTGGTCAAATTGAGCTTGTTCCCACTTCAGGACGTATTTTCCTGGAGGCGAGCCAAGCCAAGCATCCCATGATGTCCATGGCGCTTGTTCATGATCGGTATCAGTTGTTTGACTCATAAGTGGTTATTTCTATGCCTGATGACAATTTATTGCAAGTACGTTCAATCGCGGCTTATGACGATAACTATATTTGGTTGATTTCAGATAAGCATTGTGCCGTAATTGTTGATCCAGGTGATGCTGCGCCGGTGATTCGCTTTCTCACAGAACATCATTTAACACTGACTACTATTTTAATCACCCACCATCATGCCGACCACATTGGTGGTGTGGCTAATTTATTGGCTTGGTGCGAATCTCAGGGCCTTGCAAAACCAGTGGTTTATGGCCCGGCTCATGAAGATATCGCAGCGGTCACTGAGCACTTGATTGAATCGGATGTGGTTTCTATTGCAAGCCCCGCCTGCGAGTTCACTGTATTAGATGTGCCCGGTCACACGGCAGGGCACATTGCTTTTTATTTAAATACAGGCCATCGCCAACACGTGTTTTGCGGTGACACATTATTTGCCACAGGCTGTGGGCGCCTATTTGAGGGAAGCCCTGAGCAAATGGTCAATTCCTTGAATAAGTTAAAAAACTTACCAGATCAAACTTTGGTGCACTGCGCACATGAATACACTTTATCTAATATAAAATTTGCTTTGACTGTAGAGCCGCATAATCAGGACTTATTGGCTTGGCAACAAACAGCACAGACCATGCGCCGGCAAGGTGTGCCCACTGTGCCAACCACCATGGCTCATGAAAGAAGCGTTAACCCATTTTTAAGGTGTGAAGAATCCAGCGTGATTGAATCAGTGAAAAAACAAAAAGCAATCAAAGACACTCACCCAGTGACGGTATTTGCTCATTTGCGTTCATGGAAAGACACCTTCAAAGCATGATGCAAAGACTCTTAACTTCATACCCGCTGTCGCGATTTTTACGACTTTTCACCGTCGTGATGGTTGCATCTACCTTGAGTGCATGCGCGACCATGAGTGAAGATTGGAGCGATTCAAGCACAAATAATCAAGTTGCTAAGACTGGCAAGTACAGTAAATCTGGCAAAGCCCCAAGAGTCAATATTGACAAAGATTCTGTGGGTGCATTGGAAGCGCCTTATAGCGATCTTTGGGATCGTATTCGTGAAGGTTTTGAGTTTCCAGAATCAAACGGCCCTTTGGTAATCAAGCACGCGCGTTGGTATGCTGATCGTCCTGACTACGTTGATCGCATGATGTCTCGATCATCACGTTATCTTTTTTATATTGTTGAAGAAGTCGAGCGTCGCAACATGCCGATGGAGTTAGCGCTCTTACCTTTCATTGAGAGCGCTTTCAACCCCGAGGCTTTTTCACGAGCCAAAGCCTCGGGCATTTGGCAGTTCATGCCGGCAACCGGAAAGCACTTTAAGTTAACTCAAAACGTCTTTCGTGATGAGCGCCGCGATGTGATCCAGTCCACCGATGCAGCTTTAGATTACTTGCAACGTTTACATAAAATGTTTGGTGATTGGGAATTAGCCCTGGCTGCCTATAATTGGGGTGAGGGCAATGTTTCAAAAGCCATCAAACGCAATCAAGCCAAAAAGTTACCGACCAATTACGCCAGCTTGAAAATGCCGAACGAGACCCGCAATTACGTCCCTAAATTACTCGCTATTAAAAACATCGTGGCCGACCCCAAGTCCTATGGTTTGACATTGCCGACTTTAGAAAATCACCCGTATTTCGTGATTGTTACTACCGAAAAAGATATCGATGTGGAATTGGCAGCGCAATTTGCCCGCATGACTTTAGAAGAATTCAGGGC
>JBFZCN010000031.1:0-2555 GCA_041307985.1 Burkholderiales bacterium | reverse complement strand
TCTTGGCCTCTGCCAAGGCCATGGTCATGTGGTCATGATCACTGGGGGTGTACATAAATAGTTTTCATTGAAAGCCAAAGGGATGCTTTATTTTAGAGGCGATTCAAATACTTTACAGACATTTTTGATTATCCCTATTGGGATTGCAGCTTCGCCAACGTCCGCCAGGGCCCAAGATGACATGCATTTGAAGATTTGGGTACTGTTGATGTTGCCAAATGATGCGATTGGCCACAAACCCTCCATTGCGCAGCAGTGCGATGTTTCCTGACGCAAAGCTGATGTGTCGGGCTTTATTCGGCGCACTCATGTCGGTGAATTGTTGACTGTCTTTTAATGAATCATGAGCTATCTGAACACGACCTTTTAAATGGTGGCCATGCAAAGGATATTGCTTGAGTGTTTTAAATACTTCTTCTGAAGAAAAAACACCTTGAGTAATTTCCCAGCCATTAGACCAGTCTCTGAATTCACTGCTGCCCAGTGGTTTGAGTGTCACAATGACACTCTTTTGTTTTGATAGTTGTCTAGCTAATTGCGCATCCTGAATAAATGCTTGACTGACTTCATTCAATTGCAAAAGTGCTATTTGTTGATTGAACAGATTTGCAGCAATCGCTGACACAGCGGCCATCATTGCAAGACAGATCAACACCTCGATCAATGTAAAGCCTTTCTTGGATGAAATACCGACCATCCCAGTCATGGCTTTTTCCATTCAAGGCGATGCATGGCCCTCTCATTTTTTCTGGGCATTACAGATGCTTTCTTCGAGTTTGAAGAAGTTTCTTTTGGAACATCTACTCTGATGATGCTTTGGATTTGAGTCCAACCCTGCTGATTTTGAGTGGTGGCTGTTAGTTTGAGATGTTGACTACTGATCCCAATCTTGCTTCTGAAGTTCTTGGGTCGAAAACTGTCTATTTCCACCAAGTGATTGGCATCAAGACCCTGAGCTATCAATCTTTCAGCATTGATTAACTTTTGCTCCGTTAGTTTGAAATTCTCTAAATATGATTTTTCACTGCCCAGCATTCTGATTTGAGTGATGGTCATATTAAGGATAGATGCTATGGATAGGGTGGTCAGCAGAATAAAGCTCAACACACTGATCAATATGAAACCGTGAGAGTTGTTTGTAGATATTGACTCATTTATTTTGCCCTTATAGGTTTGAGGCAGGGTGACGCAAGGCATAGATTTTTTCAATTTCAAGTGAGTGACGTCCTTTCTGAAGTTTTAAATAAATTTTTACTGCTTTGACTTGTTTCCAGTGTGGATTGTTTTTGCTTGCGCGCTCGCTGATTTGATAAGGCTCGTACCACTGAATCGAACCATTCTCTTTGATACCTGCTTGTATTTGCATTGATTGAACATGACCAATCAAAGCGTCGTTCTGTAGTCGAGATTTTTTATTTTTAGTTTGTAAGTACAACACGCCATCGCGTTGCTCATGATGACCTTGCATTTGTACAAAAAAGGCTTTGTAGTTCATCTCTTCTTCTTGGTTGGTGGTGAAGAAAGCGTCTGAGCCATCCATGCTTGCTGAGCCCTTCCGGACCTGAAATTGACCTGCTTGAGCATTGCTCATTGATGCACTGTCTTTTATCAATAATCTTGGGATCTTCGATCCTTTGGGGGTGCTAGCGGTCTGGATGGCTTCCCCCATCATTTGTAACGCTTGTAACGCTTCACTTTGAAGAATTGCCTTGGCTGCTTGCTGATCCAGTGATGCATACATTTGATGGCCTGATTGAGTCAAGCTCATCAGGATCAAACTGCTTACGAGGCTGCTGATCAATATCTCTAAAAGATTCATTGACCGTCCTCGTCCATCAGCGCGATCTCTAATTCGTGATCATCGCTCGAGCGCAAAATCTCTAGAAATTGGGCCTCCAATTTAAGTGAGTGGCTGACAAGAAATTGTTGTGTGGAAAGAATGACAAAGTAAGAGCCACTCAATAGGCTGAGCACAATCAGAATCTCTATGAAGGTGAAGCCAAAAGAATTGGAACCAAATGAGTTGAAAGATGTGGTCGATGACATCAATCAATGATGCCAAGTCAGGACCTTTTTGAAAATCAGCTACGGATGATTGACTTGTAGGAAGTTTCTGGAAATATGAATCTTGTAATCCATTTTTATGAAAGTAGTTAAAAAATAACTACAATATAGTTATGAAAAACATAACCTTTGAGTGGGATGAAAAGAAAGCTTTGTTGAATCTTAAAAAACATAAGATTTCGTTTGAAGAGGCTAAGTCTGCTTTTTATGATGACTGGGCCAGGCTGATGAGTGATCCTGATCACTCTGAGCGAGAGCGAAGGTATATTTTATTGGGATTGAGCAAAATTGCCAGATTAATTATCGTGTGTCACTGCTATAGATCTTGCGATAGTGTGATTCGGATCATTTCCGCTAGAAAGGCAACAACTTCGGAAGCAAACTTTTATCCATAAAGGTGAATATATGCGTAAGAACTACGACTTCTCTGGGGCTAAGAAAAATAGTTATGCAGCTGCGCTTAAAAAACAAATAACTATTCGACTTGATGA
>JBFZCN010000030.1:0-2940 GCA_041307985.1 Burkholderiales bacterium | reverse complement strand
TTCGGGTCATTATTGATAAAACCAATGATTTCAGAACCCTTCAGCTCTCCTTTGAACGTGTACTTTTTTGATTTGTGCATGAACTCAAACTCAATATGATTTCCCCGAATTCGGCCATCCTCAAATTGAACAGACCTTCTATTTCCTTGCTCTAGAGTTCCGTCAAAAAACTGTTTCTTTTGCACCACTTGCAGCTGAACCATTTCGGCAACTGGTAAACCTGTGAAACGCCAAGCGCCATCGATGTTCGCAGGCACAATCCACAAATAAGCGACTTCACCATTTGAAATCTTGATTTGTTGATCAGGTATCCATGATTCCATGTGGAAGGTATTAGAAACCACGCGTGTACCTGGTTTCATTTTTAAAATCTTGGGCTTCAGCTTTAAATTCAGGTTGTTACCCAAATACAAAGTCAATACCGTGGCCCTAGAAAAGTCTTCAACAAAAATATCACCATGCTTGAGCTCGACAAGATCGACCACCTTGGCTCTTTGCGCATTTCGCTTTGATAACTCAACCAAATCACGGTTGTATTCAATGCCAACTGCGCGGACCTTGTACTTCTTCGCCGCCTCAATCGGAATCACGCCGTCGCCGGATCCAAGGTCATAAACAATATCGTCAGGACCAACTTTAGCGATGGCCAACATTTCATGGGCCATTTCTATCTTGGTGGGCACCCACATCACGTCTTTACCGTGAGAAGCCATCTGGAGATGAAACTTTTCATCTCCATAATTCTTAGTCATGCAGCCCATCAACACAGAAGAGCTGAGAGCCACAAAAGTCATGCGCAAAATTGTTTTTGAAATCACTGGAGTCAACTTTCTTATCACGTTGAAAAATCACCATCGAACATCTTTAACTTAATTAAGTCATCCGTAGTGTACAGGGGCAAATTACCCTATACATGGCCTGGGAAACTTGAATGCGAAAAGTCTGGTGCTACCATTTAGCTTTTGGTACTCTAACCCCCCACCTCAACTTATTTTCCCTTGAATATCTACTGGATATCGCTCTTATTGGCAGGCTTATTAGAGATTGGCTGGCCGCTAGGCTTAAAGCTTGCTGGTCTCCCCAACATGAAAGTATGGGGCATTGCTTTAGCCCTTATTTGCATGACACTCAGCGGTCTTCTGCTTTGGTTTTCACTTAAAGAAATTCCAATTGGAACAGCCTATGCGATATGGACCTCTATCGGAGCCGCTGGCACATTCACCATTGGCGTGCTGGTTTTTGGAGACCCCAATATTCCGATTCGCTGGGTTGGTGTTGCCCTCATACTACTTGGAGTCATTTTTCTAAAGATGGGGTAAGCCTGCCTGATCTTTAAATAAAAATTCTAGATTTTTCATTCACAATAAACCGCTTTTATATTGATGTTTTTAAGCGCTGTAAGCGATTGATCTAATTACGGTATATTTTGTCTATAGATAACCTTAGAAAAAAGTTTTGATACATGCCACATGACGTAGGCCTCATCGCCATTCTTGCCGCTGGATTTAGCTTGGCCCTGATTCTGGGGTTTGCTGTTACTTATTTAAAAATGCCACCATTGGTTGGCTACTTACTGGCAGGTGTCCTGATTGGCCCAGCCACACCAGGCTTCGTTGCTGATGTTGGCTTATCAATGCAGCTTGCTGAAATTGGCGTGATGCTGCTCATGTTTGGTGTTGGCTTGCACTTTTCTATTGACGATTTAATGTCTGTGAAAAAAATTGCCATTCCTGGCGCTCTCTTCCAAATGTTAGTAGCAACCGTGCTTGGCTTTTTTGTTGCCAACCATTGGGGATGGTCATTATTGGGCTCCCTTGTGTTTGGTTTAAGCCTATCTGTTGCAAGCACAGTTGTTCTATTGCGCGCATTAGAAGATAAAGGGCTTTTAGACACCTCCAACGGCAAAATTGCCGTGGGCTGGCTAATTGTCGAAGATCTGGTCATGGTCTTGGCTTTAGTTCTTCTTCCAGTATTGGCTGAATTACTTCAAAACGACGGAGCCCATGCCGCCAGTGGCAACCTCACAGAATTACTTAAACCAATAAGCATTACCTTGGCCAAAGTAGGTGCATTCATCATTCTCATGCTGGTCATTGGTAAAAGATTGCTACCAAAAATCTTGTGGTTGGTAGCAAAAAATGGTTCTAGAGAATTATTCACTTTGGCCGTCATTGCTTCTGCGATTGGTATTGCTTTCTTGGCCGCGAAGATCTTTGATGTTTCTTTTGCCTTAGGCGCATTTTTCGCGGGCATGATGCTCGGAGAATCCAAACTAAGCAAAAGAGCCGCTGATGAATCTCTCCCACTAAGAGATGCATTTGCTGTGCTCTTCTTCGTGTCTGTGGGCATGCTGTTTGATCCACAAATTTTGTGGCAAGAACCGCTTAAGTTACTTGTTGTTATTTTTATTATTCTTATTGGAAAAACATTGGCCGCCATGGCCCTTGTTTTACTCTTCAAATACCCGCTCAATACAGCCGCAACAGTTGGTATCAGCTTGGCTCAAATTGGAGAGTTCTCATTCATTCTGGCCGGAATGGGTTTAGCCATGAACATCATTCCAAGCGATGCTTATAGCTTGATACTGGCAGGCGCCATCATTTCAATTGCCCTCAATTCATTTTTATTTGACGGTATTTCACCATTGATCAACTGGGCCAGAAAGCGCTCAGCACTCGCAAGAACTTTAGATCAAAGAATTGATCCTCTCGCATTACTTCCCTCGTCTACTCAGCAATCGTTGCTGACTGGACAGGTGGTGATTGTGGGCCATGGTCGAGTGGGCAAGAGGGTGCTGGAAAAATTAAGGGCACAGGGTATCTCTTGTGTGGTGGCAGAAAAAGATCGCTCGATTGTTGAAGATTTAAGAAAGTCTGGCACTCCAGCCGTGTCTGGAGATGCGTCAGATCCATTTGTGCTGATTCAAGCTCATATTGCCAA
>JBFZCN010000029.1:0-2672 GCA_041307985.1 Burkholderiales bacterium | reverse complement strand
GCAGTACTTAGGTGTTCTGAGCTGCGTCTATCCAGATGAAACTGCCAATGCGACCAGTTTTTTGATCGCGACGATAAGAAAAGTAATCTGGATTTTGCAGGGTGCACTCCCCGCCACCCTTGATGCAGTCAATGCCCAAGGCATTTAAACTCAGAGCGGCCAAGCCATAGATATCAGCCAGATATTTACCCTTTTCTTGCAATTGTTCAAAACAGGCAGCGCTTGCTGGGTTCTGTGCCATGAAGATGTCTCGTACTTCACTGCCTACTTCAAATGCGTGCGGCCCAATAGCGGGCCCCAAGTAAGCGAGGATTTCACCCTCAGTTTGGGCTGGATTGTTTTGCTTGGCTCGCATCAGAGCAACTGTTTGCTCAATCACACCAGCAGCCAAACCTCGCCACCCAGCATGAGACACCCCAAGAACTTTGCCATCTTTGCTAGCTAATAAAACAGGTAAACAATCCGCCGTCATGATCGCTAGGACCCTTCCGGGTGTAGTGGTGACTGCTGCATCAGCACTGGGCGTCCCGCTCCAAACATCATCAGCATCAATCACATGTGTACCGTGAACTTGATTTAACCAAACTGGTTCATTGGGCAAAAGTGCCTTGAGAGCATCGCGGTTCTTTTGGACTACCGCCGGATCATCACCCACATGTGAACCAAGATTCAAACTATCAAACGGAGCTTGACTGAAGCCACCATGACGATTGGTGACCATGGTTTTGATCTGGTGAGGAGCTCCCCAATGAAGCAGTTGAATGGATGAAGTCATCGAATGTTGTGAGGTGTATTGGTCTTAATTAGTCGTCCAACTCATCCCATACAGGATACAAGTCTTTTTCCGTCATGCCCAAGCGTATGCCCAAATCATGCATATCTTCTGGGATAGGGGCTTGCCACAAGATATCTTCCTTGGTGCTCGGATGCTTGATGCCTAAGACTGTTGCGTGCAAAGCTTGCCCTGGTCTTGAAAAGATTAACTGCGCGGCATCAGCGGGTGATTTCTTTTTATAAACTGGATCCCCCAATAAAGGATTGCCCAAAGATTCTAAATGCACCCTGATTTGATGGGTCCTGCCCGTTTCTAGTCGGCACATCACCAAAGAAACTTTGGTTTTTCCAAATTCTTGGGTTTTCAGATTTTTTACATGGGTCACAGCTGGTTTGCTGGCTGAACCTGTGAGCAAGCCCATTTTGAGTCGATCCCTCGGATCACGACCAATCGAGGCATGCACGGTTTGCGATCTGACCTCGCCCCATGCAAAGGCCAAGTAACGACGAATCACTTGGCGAGACTGCAACTGTCTAACCAAATCTGTTTGCGCTTCCAGGGTCTTAGCAACCATCAATAAACCTGATGTGTCTTTATCCAGACGATGCACAATGCCTGCTCTTGGAACACCAGCGATGGATGGATAACGAAAGAGCAAGGCATTCAATAAGGTGCCTGACCAATTACCAGCTGCTGGATGAACCACCATGCCTGCCGGTTTATGGATGACCAAGAGTTCAGAGTCTTCATAGATGATGTCTAAAGGTAGATCCTCGGGCAGGTAGGCTTGCTCTTCAGCGCTGGCTTGCGGGATCACCATGATTTGATCGCCCGCTTTGGCTGAATATCGAATTTTGAGTGTTTCTCCACCAATCGTGACAAAACCATCCTCTATCCAAGTTTGTAAGCGATTACGAGAATGCTGAGGTATTAATTGGGCCAAAACCTTATCTAAGCGCTCTCCTGCCAAACTATCTGGCACAACAACTGCAATAAAGTCTTCCTCATCGATATAATCAGAAGTATTGTTCTCAGGAGAATCTGGTAATGCCAAAATTGGATGCCTTTCCATCTATTAATAACGCTAGTTTAAGTCTCATTGGTCGAAGACTGGCGACTTCCATTGCCAGTATTTGTGTGATTGGGTCTGCAGCCATTTTGAGCGGTTGTGCTGGAGGCGACAATGATGAGACTGCAGGCTGGTCACAAAACAAATTGTATGTTGAAGCAAAAGATGCCATGGATGGTGGCGATAACGCTAAATGCGTGAAGTATTTTGAGAAGCTTGAAGCTCGCTATCCATTTGGTCCTTATGCTCAGCAATCACAAATCAACGTGGCCTATTGTCATTGGAAAGATGGTGAATTAGCCCAGGCCATCACTGCTGTTGATCGCTTTTTACAGTTACACCCAGGTCATCCAAGTGTTGACTACGCTTATTACCTAAAAGGTTTGATTACCTTTAACGACAATATGGGGTTTTTGGGTAAGCTCACTGGCCAAGATTTGAGTGAGCGTGATCCACGTGCAGCCCGTGATGCATTTGAAGCTTTTAAAACTTTGACGACTCGTTTCCCAGAAAGCAAATACACACCCGATGCTTTAGATCGCATGCGCTACATCGTGAATTCATTAGCGGATAGCGATGTGAACACAGCTCGTTACTACTTTCGCCGAGGCGCTTACTTAGCAGCGATCAATCGTGCACAACGTGCGATCACTGATTATGACCGTGCTCCAGCAACCGAAGAAGCTCTGTACATCTTACACAAATCTTATGAAGCATTGAATATGAAAGATCTGAGCAACGATGCTTTGCGAGTTTTAAAACTCAACTTCCCTGAGAGCCAAATCTTAGTCACTGGTAAAAGAGCTAGCGCTGATGAAATCAAGCCTT
>JBFZCN010000028.1:0-2737 GCA_041307985.1 Burkholderiales bacterium | reverse complement strand
TTGATTGGTCCTGGCATGGTGGTAGTTGACTTGGGCAGCACGCCCGGTAGCTGGTCTCAATATGCCCGCAATCGTTTGGTTGAATTTGGCAAAAAAAATGCAGACACCCCCGATGGAAAACCTTTTGGCAAAATCATTGCGATTGATATTCTGCCCATGGAAGAAATTGCTGATGTGACCTTTTTGCAGGGCGACTTCCGTGAAGAAGAGATTTTGAGGCAATTTGAAGCCCTTTTACCCGGAAACCCTGTTGATGGCCCAAGGGTCGATTTGGTCTTATCGGACATGGCCCCCAATTTGTCGGGCGTTTCAACGGCCGATTCCGCAAGAATGGGGCATTTGGCCGATTTGGCCTTGGAGTTCTCTCAGGCCCACCTAAAACCCAATGGAGCCCTATTGATCAAGTGCTTTCATGGCAGTGGCTACAGCCAAATTGTGGAATCCTTCAAAAAAGTCTTCAAAATAGTCACCCCCAGAAAGCCCAAAGCCTCTAGAGACAAATCGGCTGAAACCTTTCTCTTAGGAAGACACCTGAAGTGAGTGTTTGACCTGAGCTCAAAAACCCCTGAAAAGACCCCTTAAAAAGACTAAAACCATAACAAACCTATGGGATTTAACGACTTTTTTAGTTAAGCACTTGAAAAGGGGAGGGAGTAGAATCATATATGTATAGATATATCCGCCTTAAGGAGGCTTTGTGAACAATAATTTGATGCAGAAAGTTGGTGTGTGGCTCATCGTGGGCCTCGTGCTGTTCACTGTCTTCAAGCAATTCGATAAGCCGCGCGCTCAAGAGAGCATCACTTATTCTCAATTCATGGAAGATGCCAAAAATGGCAAAGTGAAGAGAGTGGATGTTCAAGGTCGCAATATTCAAGTGGTCCCAATGGATGGTCAGAAATATACTGTTCTAAGCCCAGGAGACATTTGGATGGTGGGCGACTTGATGAAATACGGCGTTCAAGTGACTGGTAAAGCAGAAGAAGAGCAAAGTCTCTTGGTGTCTGCTTTGTATTACTTGGGCCCAACATTGTTGATCATTGGTTTTTGGTTTTTGATGATGCGCCAAATGCAAGGTGGTGGCAAAGGTGGAGCATTCTCATTTGGTAAATCAAAAGCTCGCTTGATTGATGAAAATACAAATGCTGTCACATTTGCCGATGTGGCTGGGTGTGATGAGGCCAAAGAAGAAGTTTTTGAGCTCGTCGATTTCTTGAAAGAGCCCACGAAATTCCAAAAGCTGGGCGGTCACATCCCAAGAGGTGTTCTCTTGGTAGGCCCTCCTGGTACCGGTAAAACATTGTTGGCAAAAGCCATCGCTGGTGAAGCCAAGGTACCGTTCTTTGCCATTTCAGGTTCAGACTTCGTCGAGATGTTTGTCGGTGTCGGTGCAGCTCGTGTGCGCGATATGTTTGAGAATGCAAAAAAACAAGCGCCGTGCATCATCTTCATCGATGAGATCGACGCGGTTGGTCGCCACCGTGGTGCAGGTATGGGTGGTGGTAATGATGAGCGCGAACAAACTCTTAACCAAATGTTGGTTGAGATGGACGGCTTCGAAGCCAATAGCGGCGTGATCGTGATTGCTGCAACTAACCGTTCAGATGTACTTGATAAAGCTTTATTGCGCCCAGGTCGTTTTGACCGCCAAGTGTATGTCGGTTTACCTGACATCCGTGGTCGTGAACAGATTCTTAAAGTGCATATGCGCAAGGTACCTATCAGCACCGACGTTGATGCAGCCGTATTGGCTCGTGGCACTCCAGGATTCTCAGGTGCTGACTTGGCGAACTTGGTGAATGAATCTGCTTTGTTTGCAGCGCGTCGCAATAAGCGCACGGTCGACATGCAAGACTTTGAGGATGCGAAAGACAAGATCTTCATGGGTCCTGAGCGCAAGTCTGCAGTGATGCGTGAAGAAGAGCGTCGTAACACGGCTTATCACGAATCTGGTCATGCGGTTGTGGCAAAAGTATTGCCAAAGGCAGACCCTGTTCACAAGGTCAGCATCATGCCGCGTGGTTGGGCATTGGGTGTGACTTGGCAGTTGCCTGAGCATGATCGTGTGAACATGTACAAAGACAAAATGTTGGAAGAGATTTCAATTTTATTCGGCGGTCGTTTGGCTGAAGAAATTTTCTTGAACTCCAGCAGCACTGGTGCATCGAATGACTTTGAGCGTGCCACCAAAATGGCGCGTGACATGGTGACTCGTTACGGTATGAGTGAAGTGCTTGGCACAATGGTCTACGTTGATCCTGATCAGCAAAGCATGTTCGGACCAGTGAGCTCTAAATCAGTCTCTGAAGCCACTCAGCAAAAAGTAGACGTTGAGATCCGCGCGATTCTTGACAAGCAATATGCCGTGGCCAAGAAGATTCTTGAAGAGAATCGCGACAAGGTAGAAGTCATGGTCAAGGCTTTGCTTGAATGGGAAACCATCGATGCAGATCAAGTCAATGACATCATGGCTGGTAAAGATCCACGCCCACCAAAGTACCCACCAAGTGCGCCTAACAGTGGCGGCGGTGCAGGCGGTACAACAGTGGTTGCCGAAGGGGGCGCCCCAGCGGCGGCTTAATGGCTAAGCATGACTTAACGCCCGCGGCATGGCGCTGCGGGCGTTTTCTTTTTGTCTGGCGCAAACGCACTGCGCCGGTGGTGATGGGGATTCTGAATGTCACACCACATTACTTTTATTATGGTGGGCAAATCACCAAACGTGATGCTGCGCTGA
>JBFZCN010000027.1:0-2671 GCA_041307985.1 Burkholderiales bacterium | reverse complement strand
TGCCCTAGAGTTTAATTCAAGGGTGTTGGCCCAAGCTGAGGATCCCAAAACCCCTCTTTTAGAGCGCTTGCGATTTATTTGCATTGTTTCATCCAATATGGATGAGTTCTTTGAAATCAGAATGTCTGGCATCAAAGAACAGATGAAAAGTAATCCAAAAAACATCACACCGGATGGATTACAGATCAGAAAAGCATATGACATCATCACTAAAAATGCCCATGCGCTGGTTGCTAGAAAGTTCAAATTACTTCAAGAAGACATTCTTCCAAAGTTAAATAAGGCTGGTGTCAAGTTTTATCCAAGCACAGAATGGACGCCCGAGATCAGACGTTGGGCCAAAGATTTTTTTGATAAAGAGTTGGTGCCATTGCTGACACCTATAGCGCTGGATCCCGCTCATCCATTTCCAAAAGTCATCAATAAAAGCTTGAATTTTTTGGTGACCTTAGAGGGCAAAGATTCTTTTGGTAGAAAGCCAAGATTGGCGGTTGTACAAGCACCAAGGTCTTTGCCTCGCGTAGTCCCTTTGCCGGAAGATTTGAGCGCAGGCCCTTATGGGTTTGTGCTGCTCTCATCTTTTATTCAAACCTTTGTTCCTGATTTATTCAAGGGCATGACAGTGACTGGCTGCCATCAGTTCAGGGTGACCCGTAATTCTGATTTGTTTGTCTCTGAAGATGAAATCACGGATTTGCGCGCTGCCCTTCAAGGCGAACTACCAACCCGTCATTTGGGCAACGCTGTTCGTTTAGAGATCACAGCTGAGATGCCGCCTGAACTTCAGGAATATTTACAAAAAGTTGAGAAATTAAATGATTCAGACTGTTACAGAGTGAACGGTCCCGTGAATTTGGTGCGTTTGGTACAAATCCCTGATTTGGTGGATATTCCAAAATTCAAGTTCAAACCGCATACCCCAAAACAATCGATCACTGGCAGTCCAGGTGACACAATCTTTGAAAAAATATCTCATGCAGATATTTTGCTGCACCATCCTTATGAAAGCTTTGACCCAGTTCTAAAAATGCTGCAAGAGGCGGCCAAAGATCCAAATGTTTTAGCCATCAAACAAACTGTTTATCGCACAGGTGAACAGTCATTGGTGATGGATGCCCTCATGGAAGCGGCCCGCAATGGCAAAGAAGTCACCGTTGTGGTTGAGTTATTGGCGCGCTTTGATGAGCAAACCAATATTGCTTGGGCCGCCAAGCTTGAGGCCGTTGGTGCTCACGTCGTGTATGGTGTGGTGGGCCATAAATGTCACGCAAAAATGCTGCTGATTGTGCGCCAAGAAACCATTCCTGCCTCAGGTCGACGCAAGGCAAAAAGAGTGCTCAAGCGCTATGCTCACCTAGGTACAGGCAATTACCACCCAAGAACTGCCAAGTTATACAGTGACTTTGGTTTGATGACTGCTGATCAGGAAATCTGTGAAGATATGCACCATGTGTTCATGCAACTCACAGGCTCAGGCGGCAGGGTTGAACTCAAGCATCTATGGCAATCACCTTTCACGATGCACTCAGAATTGGTGGCGCACATCCGTCGCGAAGCCAGAAATGCCAAGCAAGGCAAAAAGGCTCACATCATGGCGAAGATGAATGCCCTTCTTGAGCCAACCATCATCCAAGAGCTTTACAAGGCCTCTCAAGCTGGGGTTAAGATTGATTTGATCATTCGTGGCGTGTGCGCGCTAAAGCCTGGTGTTCCTGGCCTGTCAGACAACATCAAAGTCAGATCAATCATCGGTCGCTTTTTAGAGCACCACCGTATTTATTACTTTTATGCTGGGGGCAATGAGGTTCTTTATCTTTCATCCGCTGATTGGATGGATCGAAATCTCTTTAGGCGGGTTGAAGTGGCTTTCCCTGTGCTTGATAAAAAACTCAAAGCTCGGGTAATCAAAGAAGGCTTCCAGATGCTTTTAAAAGACAACTCAACAGCGTGGCTCATGAATGAGCAAGGTCATTATCACCAAACCAAGAAACGAGCGACTTCAGTCGAATACATTGGTCAAAAAGAATTGCTTGGCTTATTAACTCTTTGAGTTAATACAACATAGCTTTTATCAAGCAATCCGTTGCTGCGGGAAAGTCAAAGAAAACTCACTGCCAACACCCAGCGTTGATTCGATTTTGAGCTCTCCATGATGGCGATTGATGACGTGCTTCACAATCGCCATGCCCAATCCAGTCCCGCCGGTATCTCTTGAGCGACTGCGATCAACTCGATAAAAGCGCTCGGTCAAGCGCGGAATGTGCTCTTGCGCAATGCCGGGACCAGTGTCAATCACTGAGAAAATAGCCTCAGTTCCGACGTCAGCCCAACGTATCGTGATATTTCCGCCCTCTGGCGTATAACGTATTGCATTCGAGACCAAGTTGCCAAAAGCAGAATAGAGCTCTAAATCGTCACCAAGAACATTTTTCTGACTATTCTTTTCAACCGCAATCTGATGATGGCCCTGAGACAGGCCTTGAGCATCTGATTGCAATCGAGAAAGCATCACCCCCATCGGTACAACTTGAGTCACAGGAGGCTCTGGATTGCCTTCTAATTTGGCCAAAGTTAACAAGTCTTCAACCAAGGTTTTCATGCGCCCTGTTTGAATACTCATCAAGTCTAAATATTTCTTCCGATCAGCTTCATTTAACTCAAGCTCTTGAAC
>JBFZCN010000026.1:0-5906 GCA_041307985.1 Burkholderiales bacterium | reverse complement strand
ATTGATACCTAGATCGATGATGTTTTTAGGTTTTTGTGACATGTGGTGAATTATGCCTATGTAATGACCATGGTGCTATTTAGATCTTTTTCAAATCAATCAAAATCTGCCGAGTCATCATGGCTTGATCGGGTAAGTGTAGGCCTAACAAGAATCGCGTGAGCGCCTTGCTTTGAATCAAGGTTTCTGGATCTTGATAGTTTTTTTCACTCATACAGAGCAGGTGTTTGCCTGTCATCACCGGCCAATGACCTGGGTCATCGGCTTGAAGCCTGCGAATACCTCTTTCTGGCTGATAAACATAGTGCTCATCTTCCTCAGGAGCAGCTTGAGTATCGATACAAAAGTTCAGCGCTGCTGCAAAGCCAGCCTCTTTTAAAAGGCTGAGCTCAAAGGGGCGCAAGATAGGTTCCAGCTCTTTAGGATCTTGGCCAAGCAAGTGGACCGTTTTTGCGTACTCTTCGTATAAGTCTTCATAAGAGTCTTCTCTGGCAATGAATTTGACCAAGAGTTCATTGAGGTAAAAGCCACATAACAAAGCATCACCTACCAATGGAGGTACTCCACCCAGCCACTCTGCCCTGGTCATGGTGCGCAATTCACTTTTACCGCTCCAAGAGACGGCTAGTGGCTGAAAGCGCTGCAAAACTGGTCGCAAGACAGAATGAGGGCGCTTAGCACCCTTGGCAATCAAAGCCATGCGCCCATGCGAGCGTGTGAATACATCAAGAATTAAGCTGGTTTCTTTGTACGGAATGCTGTGCAGCACAAAGGCAGGTTCATCGTTGACGCGAGTCGACATGATCGTGGATTACTCTATGCCCTGCTCGCGCAGAATCACGCGATCGTCTGCCCAACCACTCTTGACCTTGACCCAAGTTTCCAAAAATACCTTGCCGTCAAAAAGTTTTTCCATATCTTGGCGAGCCTCAGTGGATATGCGCTTGAGTTTTGCGCCTTTTTCACCAATCACCATGGCTTTGTGACTATCGCGGTCGACCAAAATAGTGGCAGCTATGCGGCGCATCGTACCATCCATCTTGAATTGGTCAATGATCACTGCGCTGGCGTAAGGCAGCTCATCGCCGGTGTGACGAAATACTTTTTCTCTCAAAATCTCAGCAGCCAAGAATTTTTCACTGCGATCAGTCAGCATGTCTGGCTCGTAAATCGCCTCTTGCTCAGGCAGGTATGGCTCTAAGAATCCCAATAAGCGCTTCACATCATCGGTATTTTTAGCTGTCATCGGGATGATCTCTGAGAACTCAAACTTCTCACTCATCTCTCGCATGAAGGTAAATAACTTTTGATCGCGATCTTCCGGTGCATCGGCCCTGGAGGCAAAGACATCCAATTTATTGGCCAATAAAACCACTGGGGTATCTTTAGGCAGTATTTCCAGCACTTGCTCGTCTGCCTTACTCCAGTAACCCGACTCAACCACAAAAAGAATCACATCAACATCCGCCATGGTGGTTTTCACGGTGCGGTTCATGACCTTGTTCATGGCGTTGTTGTATTTTGTCTGGAATCCTGGGGTATCAACCAAAACAAATTGGGCCGTCTCTGTGGTGTTAACGCCCAAAATACGATGACGTGTCGTTTGAGCTTTGCGTGATGTAATACTGACTTTTTGACCCACCAATGCATTGAGCAAGGTTGACTTACCTACGTTAGGTCGACCCACAAGCGCTACGGTTCCACATCGAAATGACATCGACTATTCCTTGATTTTTACTTTACTCTGATTTCAACTTCAAATTCAGTTGATCATCTGTAGGATCTTTAGGTGTGACTAAAGATGCTTTCTTTTTTGTTGCTTTGGTTTTTTTAGGTTTTCTGCCAGATTGAGAAACAATCTTTTGAGCAGCGTCTAAAGATAATTTGGCAGCCGCTTGCTCAGCAGCTCTGCGCGATGCACCTTTGCCGTTGAGAGTTACTTTCAAGCTTGGAATGGAGCACTCAACTTCAAATTGCTGGTTGTGAGCCACGCCCGTGGTTGCCACCACGGTGTAAATAGGCAAAGGTAATTGATGTCCTTGAAGATATTCCTGCAAGAGAGTCTTATCATCCTTACCCAAAGTTCTAGGGTCAACATGCTCCAAAATTTGCGAATACCACTTTCTCAATACTTTTTTAGATGACTCAAAGCCAGAATCCAAAAAGATGGCGCCCACGATCGCTTCAAAACTATCGGCCAGAATCGATGGTCGCTTAAAGCCGCCACTTTTGAGCTCACCCTCGCCCAAGCGCAGGCAATCGGATAACTGCAAAGCCTGAGCGATTTCATACAAAGCTTGTTGCTTGACCAAGTTAGCACGAACTCTGGATAAATCACCTTCATCCAAATCACCGTAGCGCTCATAAAGCATTTCAGCAACCGTGCAGTTCAAGACTGAGTCGCCCAAGAACTCCAAGCGTTCGTTGTTTTTTTTGCTGTGACTGCGATGAGTCAAAGCCTGCATCAATAAATCAGGCTTTTGAAATGTATAACCCAAACGCTCCTGCAAGAGTTTGATGTCTAGAGGTGCGCGAGGAGACATATCGGCCTTAGCTACCTTGCTCACTCAAAACGCCCAATGCGTTTAAGGTCGCCCAAGTTCATCCAAACAAAGAAGGCTTTACCTACCAAATTATTTTCAGGCACAAAACCCCAAAAGCGCGAGTCTGCGGAGTTATCTCGGTTATCACCCATCACGAAGTAATGACCTTTTGGCACCGTGCAAGTCACACCAGTCATGGTGTAAGTGCAGTTCTCCGCATAAGGAAAGCGCTCTTGCACAAAAATACCTGGGGGACGCTCAGGATGATTTAAAACGTTATATGTATGACCACCGAATTCTTTAGGGAAAGTTTCTTTGAAGAATTTGGCATATGTCATGCCTTCAGGATCAAGGTAATCTGGTTTGGCTTCAGATTGAAATTCTTGGCCATTGATAGCCAACTTCTTACCTTGATAAGAAATCACATCGCCAGGCAAAGCAATCACACGTTTGATGTAGTCAACCGATTCATCTTTAGGAAAACGAAAAACCGCCACATCTCCGCGCTCAGGAGAATTCATCTCAATCACTTTTTTATTGATGACTGGTAGACGAACACCATAAGTGAATTTATTCACCAAAATAAAATCGCCGATCATCAAGGTAGGGATCATTGACCCCGAAGGAATCTTGAAAGGCTCAAATAAGAATGAGCGCAAAAAGAACACTGCAAAAATGACAGGGAAAAAGCTGGCCGTGTACTCTAGCCACAAAGGCATGCGATCAATGCCCGCTGCTTTTCTTTGGGGTGCAAACACCAATTTATCGGCAACCCAAGCAATACCTGTCACGAGTGACAAAATCAACAGTATCAAAGCGAAGTTCATTATTTATCCTCCACTTGCAAGATAGCCAAGAAGGCTTCTTGTGGAATCTCCACACTACCTACCTGCTTCATGCGACGCTTACCTTCTTTTTGCTTCTCTAATAATTTCTTCTTACGCGTGATGTCACCGCCGTAACACTTGGCCAACACGTTTTTACGCAGAGCCTTCACGTTTTCACGAGCAATGATGCCGCTGCCAATCGCCGCCTGAATCGCCACATCAAACATCTGGCGAGGAATGATCTCGCGCATTTTCGCCACAACTTCACGACCACGGTATTGACTGTTGCTTCTGTGAACAATGATCGATAGAGCATCGACTTTTTCACTGTTGATCAAGATATCGACCTTGACCACATCTGAGGCACGGTATTCTTTGAACTCATAATCCATTGAGGCATAACCGCGCGAGATTGACTTTAAGCGATCAAAGAAATCGAGCACGATTTCAGCCATCGGCATTTCATAAGTCAGTCTCACTTGACGCCCCACATACTGCATGTCCATCTGTATGCCGCGTTTACCTGTACACAAGGTGATCACTGCGCCCACATACTCTTGGGGCATGAATAGGTTCACAACCACGATGGGCTCCATGATCACTTCGATGCGACTTGGATCTGGCATTTTTGATGGGTTATCCACCACAATTTTTGAACCGTCTTTGAGATCAACTTCATACACCACCGTTGGAGCGGTAGTGATCAGCTCCATATCGAATTCACGCTCTAAACGCTCTTGCACAATCTCCATGTGCAATAAACCCAAAAAGCCACAACGGAATCCAAAGCCAAGGGCTTGAGATACCTCTGGTTCGTACATCAAGGCTGCATCGTTTAATTTTAATTTTTCTAAAGATTCACGCAATGCGTCATATTGGTTTGATTCAACAGGGTACAAACCTGCAAACACCTGAGGTTGAACTTCTTTAAAGCCTGGTAGTGGCGCAGATGCTGGCTTTCTATTTTGCTGACCAAGTGCGTGAGTCACTGTGTCACCCACTTTGGCGGCTTTGAGCTCTTTGATACCAGCAATGATGAATCCTACTTGTCCAGCTGATAGCTCTGGACGATCGAGTGACTTTGGCGTGAAAACCCCAACGTGCTCAACCAAATGTTGAGTACCTGAAGCCATCAATAAAACTTTTTCCTTTGGTTTAAGTGTGCCGTTGATCACGCGCACCAACATCACCACACCCACATAGTTATCAAACCAGGAATCAACAATCAATGCTTGCAAAGGTGCGCTTGCATCACCCTTTGGTGGCGGCACTTTAATGATCAAATCCTCAAGAACATCTTGAACGCCCAAACCGGTTTTTGCTGAGCAAGATACAGCTTCGGTGGCATCGATGCCAATCACGTCTTCGATTTCTTGCTTGGCGCGATCAGGATCTGCCTGAGGTAAGTCAATTTTGTTTAAAACAGGCACAACTTCTACACCCAATTCAATGGCGGTATAACAGTTAGCCACTGTTTGAGCTTCAACCCCTTGACTGGCATCCACCACCAATAAGGCGCCCTCACAGGCAGACAATGACCGGCTGACCTCATAAGAGAAGTCGACGTGGCCCGGGGTATCAATCAAATTGAGGTTATAAATCTTGCCATCGCGGGCTTTGTAGGTCAAAGCCGCCGTTTGAGCCTTGATGGTGATGCCGCGTTCTTTCTCAATGTCCATAGAATCAAGGACTTGAGCTTCCATTTCTCGATCTGAAAGACCGCCACATAGCTGAATAATTCGGTCTGCTAGGGTCGACTTTCCGTGGTCGATATGGGCAATGATAGAAAAGTTACGTATATGGTCCATGGATTCCTTAAAACGGCTTGCCGCAATGCAACACCATATTGCACTGCAATAAGACGCCTCTAGACTCTATTGTAGTCGGAACGGGGGTCTCCCCCCGATTTCCAATAAAGATGATTAAAACTAAAGAGTTATCTGGTCTAAAACAATTGTTTTAGGTTTATTTTCCTGGTTTGATAGGAATCACCAGGGTGCTATCGCCTCTGCGGATAAACACAGCCACTGATTTATTGTTTTTTGCCGCGGCCTTCATGGCAACATCAAATTGCTTGGCCGCAATGATGTCCACATCACTCAGACGAACAATCACATCACCAACTCTTGCACCAGCTTTTGCTAAAACACCATCTTCAGCCAAGGCTGTAATTTCGACACCAGTTTTAAGTGACAACTCTTTTTTCTTGGCATCCGATAAATCCGTCACCGCTACCCCAAAAGCATTTTTAGTAGAAGTCGTTGCCTCTGGTTCAGCTTTTTTAACAGCTGCTTTCGTTACAGGCTCTAAATCAGCGACAGTGATATTGAATTCTTTTTGAGCGCCTTTACGCCATACTGTGATCGATGAAGTGGTGCCTGGTTTTGTATCTCCAACGATTCTTGGCAAGTCAGATGATTTTTCAATGGGCTTGTCACCAAAACTCAAAATAATATCGCCTGGCTCAAGGCCTGCTTTATCAGCCGGTGCGCCCACTTCAATATTACGAATCAAAGCGCCGCGCGCTCTTGGTAAG
>JBFZCN010000025.1:0-3133 GCA_041307985.1 Burkholderiales bacterium | reverse complement strand
TCTTTGGTGGCGAAGAATATTTCCAAAACGTATGGAGAAGGTGACTTGGCTGTGCAAGTTCTTCATGACATCAGCTTGGAGCTTGCGATCGGAGAAAAGTTGGCCATTGTTGGGGCTTCTGGCTCCGGCAAAAGTACCTTATTGCATCTTTTGGGTGGCTTAGATCATGCCAGCCAAGGTGAAGTCATTTTGGCTGGTCAGTCCTTGAGTCGTCTCTCTGAGACTGATCTGAATAAGTTACGCAATCAACATTTGGGATTCATTTATCAATTCCATCATCTCTTGGCTGAATTCAGTGCCTTGGATAATGTGGCCATGCCTTTGCGCATCAGAGGGATCGATAATGATGAGGCTCGAGCCATTGCCAAGGAAATGCTCTCAAAAGTTGGCTTATCTCATCGAGTAGATCATCGACCCGCGGCACTATCAGGCGGCGAGCGTCAGCGTGTGGCAGTCGCCAGAGCATTGGTCACCACTCCAAGCTGTGTTTTGGCTGACGGGCCTACTGGAAACTTGGATGCTGAAACAGCGGACACCGTATTTGATCTGATGTTGGAGATTGCCAAAAGTCAGGGTACTGCATTTGTGATTGTGACTCATGACCCATTGCGCGCGGCAAGGTGTGATCGTGTTTTACGTTTAGATCATGGCGTATTGAAAGCTCATTAACGTGGCCTTGTGTTTAGATACCCATTGCCATCTTGATGCTGATGAGTTTGGCCTTGACCGTGATGCTGTGATTCATCGAGCAGCGCAATCCGGCGTCAAGGGCGTATTGTTACCAGCGGTGCGTGCAAGAGATCATTTATCTGTAAAAAATCTAACTCATCAAGCTGCTCAACTGATGCCTGCAAGTTGTTATACCTTGGGTATTCATCCAATCTTCACACCTGGGGCAAAAGAATCAGATTTAGATGTTTTAAGACGCTCAGTGATTGAAGCGCTAGACGATCCTCGTTTTGTTGGGATCGGAGAGATTGGCTTGGATTATTTTTTGCCTGAGCTGGACGCCAATCACCAATCATTCTTTTTTGAAAAACAACTTGATCTTGCGGAAGAATTTAATTTGTCAGTAATTTTGCATGTGCGCCGCTCTCAAGATGCCATTTTGAAAGCTTTGAGACCAAGAAAAATCATCGGTGGTATTGCCCATGCATTCAATGGTAGCTTTCAGCAGGCAGAGCAGTTCATCAAGTTAAATTTTGTGATGGGTTTTGGCGGCGCAATGACATTCTCAAGAGCTTTACAAATTCGTCGCTTGGCCAAAGAATTACCTTTCGAGAGTCTGGTTCTTGAAACAGATGCACCAGACATTCCTCCTGCTTGGTTGGCGCAACAACTAAACCACCGTAATGAGCCCGCTGAGTTAGTGGAAATTTCAGCGGTTCTTGCGCAGATTCGTTCCTCATCCATCAGTCAAACTCAAACTATCTGTGCCTATAACGCCTTGCGCGTGATTCCTCGCTGGGCAACATTGCTTGCTCAGTTACCTCTCTCTAAAGACTAGATAACTTGCGCTTTTTATTAACGGCATTCATTGCCGGGGAATCTCTTTTACTTTTTTTGCCGCAGTTGCCCAAAAGCGATGTGTGGATGAAGCTCAGTCTATTGATTGGTTGTTTGCTGGTCTCTATTTATCTGATCAGAAATTTACATACAACTGCTATACCTAATTTAAGACTTTGTTTATGGGTGGCCATTCTATTTTTATTGGGTTTTTCTTGGTCTGCTTATCTGACCCATGCGCGCTTGAGTAATGATTTAAGCCAAGAGTTAGAAGGTGTTCCATTGTTGGTGACCGGTGTGATTGATGGTTTGCCTCATCAAGGTGATCAATCGCTGAGATTTTCATTAAAAGTCGAGGAAGTGATTCATGAGGATGAATCAATCACCATTGATCTAAAAGAATTTCCCAATCGACTTTCCTTAGGATGGTACCCAGGTTGGCGTGGCCAGGGTATCTTGCCAGATATAAAGCCAGGGCAGCGCTGGCGTTTACCAGTCGTTCTTAAAAGAGCTCACGGCCTCATGAACCCGCATGGATTTGATTTTGAGCGCTGGATGTTTCAGCAAAATCTTGGCGCTACTGGTTCAGTGAAAGCATCTGCAAAAGGTTTGCCAAGATCATGGAAGCCGAGTCTCTTAGATGACTTTCATTTGAGCTTTACAACATTTGTTGAATTAACGCGTTGGCATTTGCGTGAGCGCATCAAGCGATCAGCCCCTGAAGAGGCCCCTTATGTGGGTGTATTGATTGCTTTGGTGATGGGGGAGCAAAATGCGATTCCACAAGATGATTGGCGTGTCTTCAATGCAACTGGCATTGGTCACTTGATTTCTATTTCTGGATTACACGTCACAATGCTGGCCGGTATGGGCGCTGCCTTGGCCAATCGTTTATGGCGTCGTCGTTCACTGCCGATGTTGTGCGCGACTCAAAAGGTATCGGCACTGAGTGGTTTTCTTGTGGCCCTAATCTATACCTGGCTGGCAGGTTTTCAGATTCCTGCTCAAAGAACCATGTACATGGTGGGGGTGGTGGCCGTCGCCTTGTGGACTGGTCGAATCACCCGAGCCTTTGATATTTGGTGGTGGGCCTTATTTGTTGTTCTCTTCTTAGATCCCTGGGCCGCCTATACACCTGGTTTCTGGTTGTCATTTGGGGCTGTTGCAGCCATCTTGTTTGCCATGCCTGGGCAAGATGGCATGTCTGAATATGGTTACAGTCATTCTCAAAAATGGTGGCAGTCATTCAAAGAAGCCACTCGAGTGCAAGCGGTTGTCACAATTGCCTTGTTACCTTTAACTTTGTATTGGTTCTCGCAGTTCTCTGTGGTTTCACCTTTGGCCAATGCATTCGCCATCCCATTGGTGAGTTTTATTGTTACGCCATTTGCCATGTTGGGAGCTGTTTTACCTTCGCCCATCAGTGATGGGTGTTTGTGGATCGCGCATTCATGCATGGAATTAGTGGCTTGGTTTTTAAAACCAATGTCATTATGGTTTTGGTCTGTTGCTTACTTACCGCAGCCAAGCCTTTTATTTTTTGTAATTTCTACCGCTGGAATCATTTACGCAATCAGACCAGGACCATTGGTATTGACGTATAAAAGTAGATTGCTGGGACTTTGTT
>JBFZCN010000024.1:0-8694 GCA_041307985.1 Burkholderiales bacterium | reverse complement strand
CAATCAACATGGAGTTATTCAATGAGAAACCAATACCGGCTGCAGCCCAGCCAGAGTATGAGTTCAACATGGAAACAACCACAGGCATGTCAGCGCCACCAATTGGGATGATGATCAAAACGCCCAAGATGAAGGCAATCGCTACCATCACAATGAAGTAGTTCCAAGCAGGTTCTGCACCAGGGGCGATAGAGAACATCACACCGCAACCCACCATCACAATCGCAAGGATCAGATTGAGCATGTGCTGACCTGGAAAAGTAACAGGCGCACCTTGGAATAAACGGAACTTGTATTTGCCAGATAATTTGCCAAACGCAATCACTGATCCTGAGAAAGTAATTGCGCCGACAAACGTACCAATGAACAACTCAAGACGGTTACCCAGTGGAATTGGTTCACCTAAGGTCACAATGCCAAAAGCGTGAGGTTCAGCAACTGCTGCAACCGCGATACATACCGCAGCGAGACCAATCATGCTGTGCATGAATGCCACTAGCTCAGGCATTTTTGTCATTTCAACACGCTTGGCCATGATTGCACCAGCACCGCCACCAACCACAAGGCCTGCTAGAACATAAGCCATGCCGCCAGCTGCTGATTCTTTAGCAAGCATCATGACCAAACCAACAGTGGTGATGATGGCAATCGCCATACCAGTCATGCCAAAGAAGTTACCTTTGATAGAGGTGGTTGGATGAGATAAACCTTTCAGTGCCTGAATAAAACAAATCGAGGCGACTAGATATAAAAGCGTGACGAGATTTAAGCTCATGCTGTCTCCCCTTTAGCTTTTTTATCTTTTTTCTTAAACATTTCTAGCATGCGTCGGGTCACCAAAAAACCACCGAACACGTTCACTGCTGCTAAAGCAACAGCGATCGTGCCCATGGATTTACCAAGCGTGCCTTCTGTTAAAGCAGCAGCAAGCATGGCGCCAACGATGATGATGGCTGAAATCGCATTCGTCACGGCCATCAAGGGCGTGTGAAGTGCTGGGGTGACGTTCCATACAACGTGATAACCAACATAAATGGCTAGCACGAAGATGATGAGGTTATAAATAGTTGGGCTGATCATGTCCATGATTTTTTCCTTGTAATTCTTCTTATGCGTTCTGACGAAGAACTTGACCGTTTTGACACATCAAGCAAGCTGTCACGATGTCATCATCGGTTGGAATAGCCAAAGCTGCTTCCTTGTTAACGATGAGCTTCATGAAGTCTAGAAGATTGCGTGCATAAAGTGCAGAAGCGTCTGCTGCAACCATGCTGGCTAAGTTGGTGTAACCAACCAATTTCACACCATGCTTCACAACCACTTTATCTGCTTCTGTGAGTGGGCAGTTACCGCCGCCATTGTCACCTTTACCTGCAGCCAAATCGATCACCACTGAACCTGGTTTCATTTGCGCAACAGTTTCTGAATGCAATAAGGTAGGCGCTTTACGACCTGGAATCAAAGCTGTTGCGATCACAATGTCTGCTTGCTTGGCGCGTTCTGCAACCAATGCTGCTTGACGTTGCATCCAAGAGGCAGGCATTGGGCGGGCATAACCACCAACACCTTGAGCGATTTCGCGTTCTTCTTCGGTTTCAAAAGGCACATCCACGAACTTACCACCCAATGATTCGATTTGTTCTTTAGCAGCTGGGCGCACGTCAGACGCTTCAATCACCGCACCTAAGCGCTTGGCAGTTGCAATCGCTTGCAAGCCTGCAACACCTGCGCCAAGAATCAATACACGAGCAGCCTTCACTGTTCCAGCGGCTGTCATCAACATTGGCATAAAGCGTTGATATTCATTGGCAGCAACCATCACAGCTTTGTAGCCAGCAATGTTGGCCTGTGATGACAAAACATCCAAGCTTTGAGCCCTGGTGGTTCTTGGTGCAGCTTCAAGAGCAAAGGCTGTGATGCCTTTGGCGGCCATGGCAGCATTGTTAGCACTATCAAATGGATCAAGCATGCCCAATAAAACAGCGTTTGATTTCATTTGAGCTAATTCGTTGGCATCTGGTGCTCTAACTTTTAGCACAATATCTGCGCCCAATGTATCAGCAGCAGAACCTATGCTTGCACCAACTGCTTCATAAGCGGAATCTGGCTGACTACTTGCGACGCCAGCATTGTTTTGAACTATAACTGTGTGACCAAGACTAATGAATTTCTTCACTGTTTCGGGTGTTGCAGCAACGCGCGTTTCATTCGCCCGCGTCTCTAAGGGCACGCCAATGCGCATGGGTTTCTCCCTGTTATTGTAAAAAGTTTAAGATTACCCTAATTTTTAGGGTTTTCTGATCAAATTGCCCCACCATTTTATGTTTTTTTGGTTATTTAGTGCTTTATCCTAACTTTAATGAGTAATTTATTTTGACATCAACTATGAATTTTCCTGCATTTGACACAGGCTTCTTGGAGGTTGCACCCGTATTGCCGCCTGCCACCGTTGTGATTGGGATGTCTGGCGGGGTTGATTCATCTGTGGCAGCTTGGATCTTGAAGCAGCAGGGCTATCACGTTGTCGGACTGTTCATGAAGAATTGGGAAGACGATGACAACAGTGAATTTTGTTCTTCACGTCAGGACTGGTTGGATGTTGTCTCTGTGGCTGATTTAATTGGAATAGATGTTGAAGCAGTCAATTTTGCTGCTGAGTACAAAGATCGTGTTTTCGCTGAATTTTTAAAAGAATACTCCGCAGGAAGAACACCCAATCCAGATGTTCTATGCAACGCTGAAATTAAATTCAAAGCTTTTTTAGATCACGCCATCAGTTTGGGCGCGCAGGCCATAGCCACTGGGCATTACGCGAAGACTGCAAGATCTGATGATGGCGTTCATTTACTCAAAGCCATTGATGACACAAAAGATCAAAGTTATTTTTTATATCGTTTGACTCAAGAGCAATTGAGCCATGTCATTTTTCCATTGGGTGGGATTAGGAAATCAATGGTCAGAGATATTGCGGAAATGATTGGCTTGCCCAATGCCAAGAAAAAAGATTCAACAGGCATTTGTTTTATTGGTGAACGACCCTTTAGAGATTTTCTGAATCGCTATTTACCAAATAAACCAGGCCCAATCAAAACAGAAGATGGCAAGGTGATTGGAGAGCACATTGGTTTGGCTTTTTATACCCTTGGGCAAAGAAAAGGCATTGGCATGGGTGGTAGCAAGGATGGCAGTGGCGACCCATGGTTTGCGGCCAAAAAAGACATGGCCAGTAATTCGCTTTACATTGTTCAAGGTCATGAGCACCCATGGTTATTGAACAAGGTTTTACAGACTTCTCAAATCAGTTGGACGTTTGATGGTTCGCCTGCAATAAAAAACTACACTGCAAAAACAAGGTACCGACAATCAGATGCGCCTTGCCAATTAAAGCAAGTCGCTACTGATAGTTTCACGCTTGAGTTTAATGAAGCGCAATGGGCTGTGACGCCGGGGCAGTCAGCAGTTCTCTACGATGGTGAGCGTTGCTTGGGCGGTGGAATCATCACCAGTTAAAACGATTTAACTGGTGAATCTAGATTAATTATTGTGGTGGCGCAGTGTTTGTAAAAGAGGGGCGTGACATCAATTTTTTATAAAGTCGATTCAAATTTGGGTAAGACGCTTGCCATTGGATATTTGGAAATCTAAAAATCAAATAATCTAAAGCGCAGCCCACTGAAATATCAGCCAAGCTGATCTGATTACCAAAACACCATTCAGATTCACCCAAACCCTTGGACATTGCTTTGAGTGATGCATCTACTTTAAGAAGTTGGCGGTCTATCCAAGCTTGACTCTTTTGCTCGTCTGGGCGCCAAGTTGCTTCAAGCCTTGCAAGAACTGAGGCATCCAAAATACCGTCTGCCAAAGCTTCCCATGTTTTAACTGCGGCTTTATCTTTGCTGGGAGAAGGAATCAGTTTGTTCACGGGACTCAAAGTATCGGCGTATTCAACGATCACCCTTGAGTCAAACATGGCTCCGCCATCGTCCATCACCAGGCAAGGAACCTTCCCAAGGGGGTTGGCTTGCATGATGGTGGTGTCTTGGCTCCACACATTCTCCTGAATCAGGGGAACTTCAATTTTCTTTTCGGCAAAAACAATCCTTGCTTTGCGCACGTAGGGGCTGGTGAGTGATCCAATTAATTTCATGGCATAAGTATAGCTATTTAGGTTTATCCCCTCAGAAGGACTAAAATCAGGTTTTCGATGCTTTTTTAGGAATTAGCTGTGACTACTCAACTTTCTACATTAAGTGCTTTATCCCCTTTGGATGGCCGTTATGCATCAAAAACAGACGGTTTGCGCCCATGGCTATCAGAGGCTGCTTTTATGAGGCAGCGGGTCCTGGTTGAAGTTCATTGGTTAATTGCTTTGTCCCAGGCCAAATTACCTGATTTCCCAAGCTTTAGCGCCAATGCTGAAGCTGTTTTATTGAAATTAGCCACAGATTTTTCTGATGTGGATGCAGAAAGAATCAAAGCCATTGAAGCTGTGACCAACCATGATGTGAAAGCGGTTGAATATTGGATGAAAGAAAAAGTGGTTGGCCACGCTGAATTAGAAAAAGCCAGCGAATTCATTCACTTTGCTTGTACATCTGAAGATATCAACAACACATCCCATGGTTTGATGTTAAAGGGTGCTCGTCAAGAAGTGATCTTGCCTAAATTGCGTGAGCTTCTAACAGCTTTGACTCATTTAGCTGTTACTAATGCCGATGTGCCGATGTTGTCTCGCACTCATGGGCAGCCTGCCTCGCCAACGACTTTGGGTAAAGAAATGGCGAACGTGGCAATGCGTTTACAAAGAGCCATTGTCAACATTGAAAAAGTACCCTTGCTTGGAAAGATGAATGGCGCAGTGGGTAACTACAACGCTCACTTGTCCGCATATCCTGATGTGGATTGGGAAAAGTTTTCTAAGGAAGTGGTTGAGAAGCGCTTAGGCTTGGAATTCAATCCATACACCATTCAGATCGAGCCTCATGACTACATGGCCGAATTGTTTGATGCGGTCGCCAGAGCCAATACGATTTTGCTAGACATGAACCGTGATATTTGGGGTTACATCTCTGTTGGTTATTTCAAACAAAAAACCAAGGCAGGCGAAATCGGTTCATCCACCATGCCCCACAAAGTGAACCCGATTGATTTTGAAAACTCAGAAGGCAACTTGGGTATTGCAAATGCATTACTGAAACATTTGTCAGAAAAATTACCTGTCTCACGTTGGCAAAGAGATCTAACAGATTCAACAGTGTTGCGTAATTTGGGCACAGCTCTGGGCCATAGTCTTTTGGCTTACGACAGCGCACTCAAAGGTTTGGGCAAATTAGAAACCAATCCTGAGCGCCTGGCTGAAGACTTGAATAATTGCTGGGAGGTGTTGGCAGAGCCCGTTCAAACCGTGATGCGTCGTTATGGCGTCCCCAATCCTTATGAGCAATTAAAAGAATTGACCAGAGGCAAAGGCATTACTCCAGAAGGTTTGAGAAGTTTTATTCAGGGTTTAGCGATTCCTGATGATGCCAAGAAACTTTTATTAGAAATGACTCCCGCTTCTTATATCGGTAAAGCCACAGAGTTAGCGCAGCGTCTTAAAAAATAATGACGTCTGCAGGTCATGCTCCCATGAGTATCAGTCATCGACTATGGTTGGGGCTTTACCAATTTATTTGGTATTTGGCCTTGCCATTGGCCCTTGGTCGTTTGCTTTGGAAGGGCAGGCTGCAACAAGGCTACAGAAAGCACATCAATGAGCGCCTGGGCTTGTCTTGGCCCATCAGCGGAGCTGCCCCACGCATTTGGGTGCATGCGGTATCAGTGGGTGAAACAAGGGCTGCTGCCCCATTGATTGACGCCTTGATTCGGAGTGGCGAAAAGATCTTATTGACCCATATGACACCTACTGGCAGAGACACTGGCCGTCAATTATTTGCAGATCACATCGCTTCAGGTCAATTGGTACAGAGCTATCTTCCATATGACATTCATTGGGCTGTTGATTCTTTCTACCGATACTTTTCTATCAAAGTTGGTTTGATCATGGAAACCGAGGTTTGGCCAAGCTTGATTTTGTCTGCTCGTCAAAAGTCTTTACCCATCATTCTTGTGAATGCCAGATTGTCTGAGCGCAGCGCTCATCGCCTTACTCGTTTTTCAAATTTTGCTCGCTTCGTATATCAGTCTTTCACCAAAATTTTGGCTCAAACAAATTTGGATGCCAAGCGCTATAGCTCTTTGGGCTTGAGTAATGTGATCGTCGCTGGTAATTTGAAATTTGATGTCATGCCCCATCCTGAGCAGATTGAGCATGCCTTAGCCCTTAAGAAACAATTGACTCAACAAGTTCAAATTGTTTGTGCCGCAAGCACCAGAGATGGTGAAGAGCCATTGATCATTGAAGCGTGGCAAAAATTTCTAAAGAGTAAAGAAAATACCAATGACGCCAATCATTTTTGTTTGTTAATTGTGCCAAGACATCCGCAGCGATTTGATGAAGTTTTTACTCAACTGCAGTCAAGTTTTACAAAAGTAACGCGTCGATCAAGCATGAATGATCAAATGTTTACGGATGCCGCCAATCAAGGCGGAGTGATGCTTGGCGACTCTATGGGTGAGATGAGTTTTTATTACGCCTTATCTGATATCGTGATCATGGGCGGAAGTTTATTGCCTTTGGGAGGTCAAAATTTCATTGAAGCATGTGCATTGGGTCGACCAATTATTTTAGGTGAGCACACCTTTAATTTTCAACAAGCCAGTGCCGATGTGATTGATTCTAGAGCTGCCATTCGAATTGCCGATGTTGATGATTTGGTGAAGGCCATGGATTTGTTATTGACCAATCATCAAGTCAAAGAAAAAATGAGCACCAATGCCTTGGATTTTGCTAACCAACACACGGGTGCTACAAAAAAAATCGTCGCGGTTGTTCTGGAAGCCCTGTGATTCTTAGACTAAATCCATAATGTTTATAAGGTTTTATGGTTATTAGCATTGTTTCTATAGAATGACCCTACAAACACTGGGGAGTAGCCAGCTCATAGTCATGAGTCTTATGTATCGTCAATACGGCGTTTTATCGCCCGGTACATGAGGGGAATGGGTCCTTGGCAAGACCAAAATTATAAAAAAGGAAATTCTATGGATTTCATATCCATTGAGGCTATTTGGGCTATTTTGGCCATCATTCTCATCGACCTAGTACTTGCAGGAGATAACGCTTTAGTGATTGGTATGGCAGCCAATAGATTGCCGCCACATCTGCGTAAAAAAGCAATTTTCTGGGGAACTTTTGGCGCAATCGCAGTTCGTTTTGTTTCGGTCGCCATCATCACATATTTGATGTTGATACCAGGTTTGCGTTTGGTGGGCGGTATTGCGCTCGTTTGGATTGGTTGGAAACTGGCCTTCCAGGAAGAGCACCACGATATTAAAGCAGCCGATACCTTTAGGGCAGCCATTACAACCATCGTGATTGCTGATGCCGTGATGGGTGTTGATAATGCATTGGGTATTGCCGCAGCAGCGGATGGTAATTGGACTTTCATCATCCTAGGTTTATTGATCAGCGTCCCAGTGGTTATTTTTGGTTCAAGCATGGTAACTAAGATATTAGATCGTTGGCCTAATGCTGTTTTTATCGGCGGCTTTGTTCTATTTGCGGTAGCTATTCAAATGCTTTTGAAAGAAATATTGTTTGTTGACACGCTTGCTGCAGTCGATCCTTGGATACTTAAACTAACCCCTTGGATGTTTGCTATTGCAGTTACAGCTCTTCAGTTCAAGCTTTCTAAGAAAGCCCATAAAAAAGCTGCGACCACTATTTAAATAAGGGTTATTAAATAGCGCTTAGTAATGAATAGTTATTGAGAAAGACAATAAAAAAGCGGGCAATGCCCGCTTTTTTATTTGAAAGAGAAATTTAATAAATAAATAAAAAGAATTTAAAAAATATTAAATGAAAAATCTATTTTTAAACTTGAGCACCAAAGTTAGGGTCATCTGATTTGCCAGCAGTTGCGCTAGCTTTAATTTCAGCTGAAACCAGGTCTTCGCGCTTGATACCAAACCACATGGCCAATGCGGCGGCAACGAAAACAGAAGAGTAAATACCAAATAAGATGCCGATGGTCAATGCCAAAGAGAAGTAGTAAAGCGTTGGGCCACCAAACAGCAACATCGCCACAACCATCATCTGCGTACTGCCATGGGTGATGATTGTTCTGCTTATTGTGCTGGTGATCGCACTATCAATCACTGCAGGCACTTCCATTTTTCTGAACTTGCGGAAGTTCTCTCTGATACGGTCAAAAATAACCACAGACTCATTGACTGAGTATCCAAGAACGGCAAGAACTGCCGCCAAGACCGATAATGAGAATTCCCATTGGAACAAAGCAAAGAATCCCAAAATGATCACAACGTCGTGAAGGTTGGCCAAAATACCCGCTACAGCAAACTTCCACTCAAAGCGAATGGATAGGTAAACAACGATGCCTAAAACAACAAATAAAAGAGCCAATAAGCCATCGGTCGCTAACTCTTTACCAACTTGAGGCCCTACGAATTCAACACGTTTTAAAGTGACGTCAGGATTTGATGCTTTGAGTGTATCGAGTACTTGATTACTTTGTTGTGAAGAAGAAATAGCATTACCTTCAGCATTTCTTTGGAGTGGCAAGCGAATCA
>JBFZCN010000023.1:0-5455 GCA_041307985.1 Burkholderiales bacterium | reverse complement strand
TCAGTGGCATTCACATCAAGGCCAATATGCCAAGACCACTTAGAGTCTGAGATCTGACCTTGAGGGGTGATTGTGACTTTGGTGCCGTGGAAGTGGAAGATCCACTTTTCAAGAAGTTTGCTCAGAGCTGCGGCGCCATCTTGGTCATAGTTCAGCTGAAGAACAAAGTCATGTGCCTCATCGCGTTCCCAGTAGTCATCAGCGTTGTCTTTGATCATGACATCTAAATCAATGCTTCTTAGGGGCGCTGAGTTTTGTTTGAGTAATTCACCAATGCTGCCAAAGCCACCAGTTTCTGCATATTTCTCAACAGTTATTTGATCGGCTGACATGATGTGACCATCTTCAAGAATGGTGATTTTTTGCATTCTGAATAAAATCTCCGCAGCCCTTGCTTCAATAGCGCTTGGATTTTCACCCAAAAGATGCTGACAAAGAATTTGAGTCAATTGATCAACGAAGAGCGGTGGGACATCGACACCGTCGCCTTGAAATAATCCCAAGTAAAAACTTTCCAATGAGGATGCCTGGACTAATTTATCTCTGAAGCGCAACCAGATTTCATAATTCACCTGAATATCAGGATCTTGCATTTTTTTAATTTCAGCAGAATCAATCCTTGCTCTTGGATTGTCTGTGAGCAATTGATGAACTTTTTGTTCTTGTGCGCAAGACTCAGGAATGAGAGCAAGCTCAGGCCTCGTTAAATAGGATCTTAAAAAATCATCAGTGATGATGAGCTGTTGATCTTGATTGACGGAAAGAAACTGGTAATTGCTGTTGGGCCAAAATTTGCGCATGATGTCTCGTTAGAATGTTTTTTAGTATTGTGCAATGAAATTGAAACAGATCCATAAAATTCATCCATAGACCGCTTCATTTTTAGGGTTAATGACAGATTAATCTTTACCTGTCTTTATGGCTTTCTTCTCATATTGATGCATCTTGTAGGCATAAATCCAGGTGATTGCTAAATAAATCAGGAGGGCTCCTTGGGCGCCCCACCAATACGTGAAATTCCAACCAAAGAAATTAAATCTTAAGGGTTCTGGCGCAAGACCAACTACCAGGGTTGTCAAAAACCAAACACTTAAAAGGATGGTGATCAAACGTTTATTTTTAGACCATGTTTTCATGGGGTTCCCACTGGAAGATAAACACGCATACAAGTACCGTATTTGAGCGGAGATTCTTGATAGATATTTTCAAGGATCTCTAGTTTGCCGCCATGCTGAGTGGCGATCTCTTTCACGATAGCTAAGCCTAAGCCGCTGCCTTCAATATCACTTCCAAGCACTCGGTAGAAGCGCTCTAAAACTCGTTGCCGTTCTTCTGGAGGAATTCCTGGCCCTGTATCTTTTACTTCAACAATCAGCAAGCCAGGCTGATTGGCGTGTCTCACATCAACAGTCACGGTGCCATTGGGCGGTGTGTATTTGATCGCGTTGTCGAGCAAGTTGTTGAACAGCTCTTTCAGCATCACTGGATTGCCATACATTTTGTATGTTTGTTGATTGGTTTCATAACCCAAATCAATGCTCTTTTCCCAAGCTGCTGATAGCCAACTTTTGGTTGCATCGGCGGCTGATTGGGATAAATCAATCAAAATCTTTTCACTGAGCTTGTTGGTATTTTCCATTCTGGCCAGTGATAGTAATTGCTGTACTAGGCGAGTGGCCCTCGTTGAACTATCTGCAATCTGTTCTAAAGATCTTTGTAGCTCTTCAGGACTATTTTCTCTTTGAGCTAATTCCGCCTGCATGCGAAGGCCAGCCAAAGGAGTTTTTAATTGATGGGCAGCATCAGCAATGAATCGCTTTTGTGACTGCACAGAATCTTCAAGCTGATACAAAACATCATTAAAACTGGAAATCAAGGGCATGATTTCTTGAGGGGCAGCGCGTTCTTCAATGGGACTTGTGTCATCAACCAGGCGATTCCTGATTCTGTTTTGTAAGGCATTCAATGGCGCAAGGCCTCTGCTCAAGCCAAACCAAACCAAGACAACCACAATGGGCAAAATAATGAACTGCGGCAAAATCACGCCCTTGATGATTTCATTGGCAAGCTGAGATCTTTTTTCTAGGGTTTCGGCCACCTGAACCATCACGGCGTTGGACCCAGTCGTTGTTGTCAGGATGACCAAGGTGGCAGCAATTCGCACTTCATTGCCTGCAATTCGGCTGTCACGGTAAGTGATGGTACCCACTTGTAATGGATCGCCATCAGCTGGCAAAGATAAATCTTTATCGCCCGCAATTAACTCTCCACGCGGCCCAATCACCTGAAAGTAAATCGTATCGTTTTCATCTGCACGAAGAATTTGCCTGGCTGACATCGGCAGAGTCAGAGATATCTCGTCACCAACTGCTTTAATTTGTTGAGAGATGGCTTGAACGCTGTTTTCAAGACTTCGGTCAAATGGGGCCGTTGCAATTGATTGAGCCACCAAGTAGGTCACGGCAATGCTCATTGGCCATAACAACAAAAGCGGAGCCAACATCCAATCTAGGATTTCTCCAAACAGTGATCTTGGACCTTTGCTGGCATGTTTTAAGCCATATGACTCTGGTGGTAAAAGTCGTTGAAGTTCCGCATCAATGGCGGGGCGTACATCAGCCATTTCAGATATTAAGTTTCAGATACTTTTGAAGCTTCGGGGGGTGCTTGAAATTTTTCTAGGCAATAACCAAGACCACGGATCGTTGCAATACGAATACCGCCCACTTCAATTTTCTTGCGAAGGCGATGAACGTATACCTCGATGGCGTTGTTGCTGACTTCTTCGCCCCACTCGCACAAATGATCAACCAACTGATCTTTCGAAACAAGGCGACCCACTCTTTTTAATAGAACCTCTAAAAGTCCCAGTTCTCTTGCAGATAATTCGAGCATTTTTTCATCGATATAGGCCACACGACCTACTTGATCGAATTGCAAGGGACCGTGTTTGACAACAGTTGGTCCGCCACCAGTGCCGCGGCGGGTTAAGGCTCGAACTCGGGCTTCTAGTTCGGACAAAGCAAATGGCTTGGCCATGTAATCGTCGGCACCCGCGTCCAAGCCCTTGACCCGCTCTTCCGTCGAGTCAGCGGCAGTCAAAATAAGAACGGGGAGCATTGAATTTCTGGAGCGAAGGCGCTTGAGGACCTCAAGACCTGTCATTTTGGGCAAACCCAAATCTAGGATCAATAAGTCAAAGGCCTGGGCGGAGAGGGCAAGATCAGCAGATTGGCCATCTTTGACATGGTCAACTGCATAACCAGACTGTCTTAGGGACCTGGTTAACCCATCAGCTAGTACGCTATCGTCTTCTGCAATCAGTATTCTCATACAGCCCTATCAGCAAAATCTTGCTTGTTTGTAAGTATTGTCTGACATAAGGCAGCAATAAACTAGTTTCTAGTGCATATTCTAGCTAGGTATTAAAAAATCCTTGCATAGAGTACTGTTTTTATATACAGTGATTACTGTAAATTGATCATGTGTAGACAAAATACACCTAATTTTAAATAAGGACGACTATGGAAGACCAAAAAAAGAAATCTGGATCAGGCCCTGCTGATATTGAGGGAATGAGCTCTGATAAGCAAAAAGCCCTCAATGCAGCACTTGCTCAGATTGAAAAACAGTTTGGTAAGGGCTCCATCATGCGTCTTGGCGACAGTGATATTGGCCAAGACATACAAGTCGTATCAACAGGTTCCTTAGGCTTGGACATTGCCCTGGGCGTAGGTGGTTTAGCCAGAGGTCGCGTGATTGAGATATACGGCCCAGAATCCTCAGGTAAAACAACCTTAACTTTACACGCTGTTGCAGAAATGCAGAAGCTGGGCGGTACATGTGCGTTCATTGATGCTGAGCATGCTTTGGATGTGCAGTACGCAGCTAAATTGGGCGTCGATGTTAATAATTTATTGATTTCTCAGCCGGACACTGGTGAGCAAGCATTGGAAATTGCTGATGCTTTGGTTCGTTCAGGCTCCATTGATTTAATCGTGATTGACTCTGTGGCTGCCTTAGTGCCACGCGCAGAAATTGAAGGCGACATGGGTGATTCTTTACCTGGTTTGCAAGCTCGTTTGATGAGCCAAGCTTTGCGCAAACTCACGGGGACGATCAAGCGCACAAATTCAATGGTGATCTTCATTAACCAAATTCGTATGAAGATTGGCGTGATGTTTGGATCCCCTGAAACAACCACAGGTGGTAATGCCTTGAAGTTTTACGCCTCTATGCGTTTGGACATTCGCCGTATTGGTAGCATTAAAAAGGGTGATGACATTGTTGGTAATGAAACCCGTGTGAAGGTTGTGAAAAACAAAGTATCCCCACCATTCCGTGAGGCCATCTTTGACATCATGTACGGAGAAGGTATTTCTAGGCATGGAGAAATCATTGATTTAGGTGTTGAGTGTGACATCGTTGAAAAGTCAGGTGCCTGGTACAGCTATAACGGTGAGCGCGTTGGGCAAGGTAAAGATAATGCGCGCGAATTTTTGAAAGAGAATCCTGAGATTTCTAAAGAAATTGAAGCAAGGGTTCGCGAAAAATTAGGCGTTAACACTGGCAGTGTGATCAGCCCTAAAGAAGAAGCGGATGCCTAAACAGCAAGCCCCAAGTTTAATGGGGCGAGCTCTTCGGTATTTATCAAGAAGAGAGCATAGTTGCCAAGAGCTTCGCAAGAAGCTCTTGCCTTATGCAGAATCTGATATTGAACTTGATGAGGTGATGGCAAAACTTAAGGCGCAGTCTTGGTTGTCTGATGAGCGCTTTGCTGAGAGCTTGGTTAGTCGCAAATCAGAGCGATATGGCAGCTTGAAAATTATTAATGAGCTAAAGCAGCAAGGAATTGAAGGCGACCCTTTGCTAGAAATCAAAGAGCGACTAAAAACTTCTGATGCCACCAGAGCTTGGGAACTGTGGCAAAGAAAATTTGATTCAATCGTCACCAAAGACCCCAAAGAAAAATCTAAGCAAATGAGATACCTGGTATCCAAAGGCTTTCCTATGGGGGTGGTGATTAAGATTATTGATGGGCGATTCTCACCACCTGAGGAAGACTCGCAATAAATTTAGCTGGTGTAGACTTTGCGCATGAGCTCATCTTCTAAAGCCAACCGCACCCTGATACACACCAGAGACATCAAGACTCAAGCCTTTCGCCGTGACGATGGTTTGTGGGATGTCGAAGCCAGCCTGCTAGATTTAAAAGATAAAGACTTTCATTTGGCTTCAGGTGTTAAACCCAAAGGTCAGGCCATTCATCAAATGGTTTTGACTGTGACCATTGATACAAAATTCAATATTGTTGATGCACACGCCAAAACGCATGCGGCCCCATATGATGATCACTGCAAAACCATTGAGCCTGACTATAAAAAATTGATTGGACTCAATTTAGTGAATGGTTTTCGGGGCGCCGTGAAGGAGCGACTCAGTGGTATTTCTGGTT
>JBFZCN010000022.1:0-3619 GCA_041307985.1 Burkholderiales bacterium | reverse complement strand
ACCTTGCCCAAACAAACCATGCCTGCACGACCAACCCCGAGCTCAGCAACCACATGCGCATCAAATGGACTGATGTAGTTATTCAATATCTTTGAGCCAGCCGTTGTCTTCCAATGCTTGGTGACAAATATATCCTTATGCGCCAGCGGCACACCGGTCAAAGCAGTTGCAGAACCATCGGCCAATTGAGCATCGGCTGCTTTGGCTTGCAACAACGTTTGCTCAAGGTTCACATCAACAAAAGCATTCAGTTCTTTTGCTTTCGCAATGCGACTTAAAAAGTAATTCGCAAGCTCTTGGCTGCTCACTTCTTTTGAGTGAAGTGATTTTGATAATTCAGCAATGGTTTTGGTGTGCCAACTCATTCGATCACCTTTGGCACAAGAAATAAACCATCGTGTTCAGCGGGTGCATTTTTTAAATAAGCATCTCTTTGATCATGCTCTGTGACAATATCTTCACGCAAAGGCTGGGCAATGGCCATGATTTGCTCAATCGGATGGGCCAAGGGTTCAACGCCATCGGTATCAACGGCCTGCATTTGCTCCACCAAATGGAAAACTTTCTGCAACTGGGCCAAAGTGGCCTTGGCCTCGTCTTCCGAGAGCGATAAATGGGATAAATGCGCAATGCGCTTAACATCTTCGAGATTCATTTGTCCTGCTACGGTATCATTAAAGGGTTCATTAACGTATTAATTAATCTATTTTCCTACTTATATTATGTTTGGTCTCTTTCGCAATTACTTTTCTAATGATTTAGCCATTGACTTGGGTACCGCAAACACCCTTATTTACATGCGTGATAAGGGCATTGTCCTTGATGAGCCATCGGTTGTGGCGATTCGTCAAGAAGGCGGTCCGAACGGCAAAAAGACTATTTTAGCCGTAGGCAAGGAAGCCAAGCAGATGCTTGGTCGCGTTCCGGGCAATATTGAGGCGATTCGCCCCATGAAAGACGGCGTTATTGCCGATTTCACGATCACTGAGCAAATGCTCAAGCAATTCATCAAAATGGTTCATGAGACTAAATTGCTCAAACCAAGCCCAAGAATCATCATTTGCGTGCCTTGCGGCTCAACACAGGTAGAAAGACGCGCCATCCGCGAATCTGCCCTGGGTGCAGGCGCCTCACAGGTGTATTTGATCGAAGAGCCAATGGCTGCAGCGATCGGCGCCGGTTTACCAGTGTCAGAAGCTTCTGGCTCAATGGTGGTCGATATCGGCGGCGGTACAACTGAAGTGGGCGTCATGTCTCTCGGTGGCATGGTTTACAAAGGCTCCATTCGTGTTGGTGGTGATAAATTTGACGAAGCCATCATCAATTACATTCGCCGTAACTACGGCATGTTGATCGGTGAACAAACCTCTGAAGCCATCAAGAAAACGATTGGTTCTGCTTTCCCAGGTTCAGAGGTCAGAGACATGGAAATTCGTGGTCGCAACCTTTCTGAAGGTATTCCACGCAGCTTCACAGTAACAAGTAATGAAATTCTAGAAGCTCTGACCGATCCATTGAATCAAATTGTGACGGCCGTGAAGGTAGCCCTAGAGCAAACACCTCCAGAATTGGCTTCTGACATTGCCGATCGCGGCATGATGTTGACTGGTGGCGGTGCCTTGCTTCGCGACCTAGATCGCTTATTGCTTGAGGAAACTGGCCTTCCTGTCCATATTGCCGAAGATCCATTGACCTGCGTGGTCAGAGGTTCAGGCATCGCTCTAGAGCGCATGGACAAGCTAGGCGGCGTATTCTCCCAAGAATAAGTTTGCTAAGCAGCTAGAGAGATTTAAGTGCAGCTTAGCCCCCCTCCTCTCTTCAAACATGGCACGCCAACCCTCGTCAAGTTGGCTGGCTGTCTTTTGGTCAGCGTTTTGTTGATGGTCATGGACCATCAATTGAAGGCATTAAATGAGGTTCGTTCGGTTGCAAGCTATTTGCTCACCCCATTTCAATATGCCATGCAAATCCCCAGGAATGCTTTGCTGGCAAGTTACGACTACCTCACAAGCAAAAGCTCTTTAGAGGTGGAAAATGAAATTCTAAATAAGCGGGTGGCCGAATTAACACTCCTGGCCAATCAATCAGAGATTTTCATGTCTGAAAATACACAGTTGAGAAAGCTGATAGGGATTCAAGAGCAAGCTCGCTTTAAAATTTTAATCGCCCAAATTCTTTACAGTCCTTCCAACCCCATGTCTCAACGCGTGGTAATTGATCGGGGTGCATCAGACAATATCTCTCCTGGGCAAGCGGTCTCAGATCACCAGGGCATTGTTGGTCAAGTAGTTCGAGTCATGGAAAATAAATCAGAAGTGACTTTGTTAGATGACAGAGACATGGTGATCCCAGTTCAGGTGGCCAGAAATGGCCTTAGAGGGGCCCTCCATGGAAATGGCAGAGGTCAGCCGCTGGAGTTGCGACACATGGCCGCAGTGAGCGATCTTCAGGTGGGCGACGTCTTAATGACCTCTGGCATTGATGGCATTTATCCTCCAGGCTTTGCAGTTGCTACCATCGATAAAATTGAACGCAACGTAGACAAAAATTTTGCTTACGTTTACTGCTCCCCTGTGGGTGGCGTGAATCGCTTTCGCCACTTGATGATACTTTTCTATGAGCCTGGATTTGGCCCTAAGCCAGAAGTAAATAAAAACCCCAAAGAAACTGACACCAAGCCCAATCGTTTGTACAGAGGTAAGCCATGATTGAAAGCGGCTACATCCTCCGTCCAGCAAGCCCTCTTTTTATTGCCTTTAGCTTGCTTGCAGCAGCCTTGTTGAACTTTTTACCACTTGGTAATGCTCCATGGGTACCTGATTGGCTATTGATTTGCTTGGTGTTTTGGACCATTCACCAACCAAGAAAAGTCGGTGTGGTTTGGGCGTTTTGTTTAGGCTTGGTGATGGATGTCCATAATGGCAACCTACTTGGCCAATACGCATTCATGTACCCACTGGTTGCTTACTTCGGTATTTTTTGGCAAAGACGAGTGATGGGTTTTACGCGCACCCAACAAGCTTTACATCTCTTGCCACTTTTCATCTCAGCCTCTATTTGGCCGCTGATTGTTCGTTGGATTGCAGCCGGTGAAATTCCATTCTGGGCATGGTCGAGTCTTTTTTCTGGTTTTATTGAAGCCCTTTTATGGCCAGTCGCAGTCTTCCTATTGTTGGCACCACAACGTAGGCCGACCGATGTTGACCTCAACCGTCCAATTTAATTGACGGCGTATGAATCGATTTAATCAATCTCAACCAACGGTTAAGTCATTTCAGGATCGACTTTCTGTTGCCATGATTTTTGTATTGATTTGTTTTTCAATACTTTTATTGAGGTTTGTCTGGTTACAAGTATTCACTCATCATCGGCACTCTGTTGCGGCAGAAAATAATCGCATTGCCTTGATTCCTGTGCCAGCAAATCGCGGTCTGATTTATGATCGTAATGGCATTTTGATTGCGCGCAATTACTCTGCTTACACTCTAGAAATCAATCCTTCACAAGTTGAAACAAACTTAAATGATTTGCTTGATCAACTCTCAGCGGTCATTGATATTCAAGCCAAGGATCGTCGCAACTTCTTGAAATTGGTATCAGAATCAAAAACTTTTGACTC
>JBFZCN010000021.1:0-6167 GCA_041307985.1 Burkholderiales bacterium | reverse complement strand
GCTATTTTGATTCCATCACCATGTTCATTGCATTTTTACTTGGTGCAAGATATCTAGAGTTGTTGGCCAGGCAAGATGCTCAAGGCGGTGCGGAGGCTTTGGCAAAGCAATTGCCTGCCACTTGTGATCGATTTGAAGATTATCCAAATTCTGATTTAACAAAATCAGTGCCAGTGGTCAGATGTGTGCTTGGTGATGTGTTGCGCATTTCACCAGGCGATGTGATTCCGGTGGATGGTGTCTTGCTTTCAGGCGATGCCAGTTTGAACGAAGCGATTCTTTCCGGCGAGTCTCGAACAGTTTCTAAAAATATTGGTGAAGTTCTGTACGCAGGAAGTCACAACATAGTGAGTCCCATTGTGATGCGCATCACCGCTTTGGGACAGGGAACCAGAATCGCTGGAATTGCCTCGTTGCTTGATAAAGCTCTCTTGGCCAAACCTCAAGTGCTTGGCTTGGCAGAAAAATGGGCTGGTTATTTTGTGGTGTTTTTGATGGTAGCGGCTGGACTTACGGCAATTGCTTGGTATTTCATGGAACCCATGAAGGCTTGGGAAACCGCGGTTGCGGTGTTGGTGGCAAGCTGCCCGTGTGCTTTATCTTTAGCAACACCCGCGGCAATGGCTGCAGCTCAAGGGGCTATTACAAAATTAGGCTTGCTGGTAGTAAGAGGTCATGTGATGGAGACTTTGGCCAAGGCAACAGATTTGGTGATTGACAAAACAGGCACTCTCACCACAGGCCATCCTGAGTTAAAAGCCATTTTGTCTTTGCGTCCCGGTTGCACAGAGCAACAAGTTCTTGCAATTGCAGCAGCGATGGAGTCTGGGCAAAAGCATCCTTTGGGCTTGGCAATTTTAGAGGCGTCACAAAAAAGAGACATTCAAGCAATCATCTTGAGCGAAGCGCCAGTGAGTGAATTGGGCAAAGGCTTGCGTTCGGGTGTGTATCAGTTAGGTTCTCGTCAGTGGTTAAATCTTGAGCCAATTTCAGTTAACCAAGAAAACGAGCAGGCCAGCCTGGTTTATTTAAAAGATGATCAGGGATTGCTGGCAGTATTTGCTCTGCTCGATACGCCAAGACCAGGCGCCACGGAATTTATCAAGCAAGTTCAGGCAAGAGGAATCCAAGTTCATCTTTTATCAGGTGACGATCAACAAACGGTTGCATGGTGGGCTCGCTACTTTGGCATTGATCATTTTCAGGGTGGCGCCTTACCTGAAGATAAATTTTCATTCAGTGAGGCTCTGCAAAAAGAAGGCAAGGTGGTTTGGGCTGTTGGCGATGGTGTGAATGATGCACCGTTTTTAGCGAAGGCCAATGTCTCTGTTGCTGTCGGCAGTGGTGCGCCATTGGCTCAAGCAGGGGCTGATGCTGTATTGACCACAGAATCATTAAAGCCTTTATCGCGAGCTTTAGAGCTTGCCGATAAAACAAAAATCATCATGCGCCAGAATTTAACGTGGGCTTTTGTTTATAACGTGGTGGCCATACCTGTTGCGATGATGGGTTTGGTCAATCCATGGATCGCAGGAATAGGCATGAGCCTCTCTTCTTTAGCGGTCACACTGAATGCTTGGCGCTTAAGAAAAACCAGTGAATGATCTATTTTGATGATGAATGAGCTAGACTAGTTGTATGGAAAGCCTTTATTTACTCATCCCAATGTCTTTGCTTGTTGTTGCTGTGATTGTCCTGATTTTGTATTGGGCGGTTAAAAGTGGCCAATTTGAAGACTTAGAAGGTCCAGGCCATTCGATTTTGATGGATGACGATGTTTCATCTACTCACGTCATGGACAAATCATCATCTAACACCCCAGTTAAGCAAAAAGAATAATTTTTAGCTTCAAAACTTGACCTACATCAAGGTCTTCTCCCGCCTTCGATTTTTATAATCGCCTCAGGATCAATCGGCTTTTAGGCTAGTAAGGGAGAAACCATGGGGTTAACCGTGGGTAACACACAAGACAACTTTAACTACAAAGTTGTTCGCCAATTCGCCCTGGTAACAGTGCTCTGGGGCATTGTTGGCATGTTGGTGGGGGTCATTTTGGCAGCACAGCTGATCTGGCCGGATATCACAATGAATATTCCTTGGTTGAGCTATGGTCGTTTGCGCCCATTGCACACCAATGCTGTGATTTTTGCCTTTGGTGGTAGCGCATTGTTCGCAACTTCTTACTACATCGTGCAGCGCACTTGTCAGGTCCGCTTATTTTGCGATAAGTTAGCCTCTTTCACATTTTGGGGTTGGCAAGCAGTGATTGTCGCGGCAGCGATTTCTTTGCCTATGGGTTTCACAACATCAAAAGAGTACGCTGAACTTGAGTGGCCAATTGATATTTTGATCACGTTTGTTTGGGTTGCCTACGCTGTGGTTTTCTTTGGCACAGTGATCAAGCGCAAAACAAAACACATCTATGTGTCTAACTGGTTCTTCGGTGCTTACATCCTAACGATTGCCATGTTGCACATTTTTAATAACTTGGAAATGCCAGCCAGTCTATTCAAGTCTTATTCTGCTTATTCAGGCGCACAAGATGCAATGATTCAGTGGTGGTATGGCCATAATGCGGTTGGTTTCTTTTTAACAACAAGCTTCTTAGGAATGATGTATTACTTCATTCCTAAGCAAGCAGAGCGCCCAATTTATTCATATCGTTTATCTATTGTTCACTTCTGGGCATTGAACTTCACGTATATGTGGGCAGGCCCCCACCACTTACAACACACAGCTTTACCTGACTGGACTCAGTCTTTGGGCATGGTGTTTTCTTTGATCTTGTTGGCGCCATCATGGGGCGGCATGATCAACGGCATCATGACTTTGTCAGGTGCGTGGCACAAATTGCGCAGCGATCCAATCTTGAAATTCTTGATCACCGCTTTATCTTTCTACGGTATGTCTACGTTTGAAGGTTCAATGATGTCTATCAAGACTGTGAACAGTTTGTCACATTACACAGATTGGACAATCGGCCACGTGCACTCTGGCGCATTGGGTTGGGTAGCGATGATCACGATTGGTTCTATGTATTACTTGATTCCACGTTTGGTGGGTCAAAAAGAAATGCACAGCATCAAGTTAATTGAATGGCATTTCTGGATTTCTACGATTGGCGTGGTTCTTTACATCGCTGCCATGTGGATTGCTGGTGTGATGCAAGGTTTGATGTGGAGAGCCTTCGAACCAGACGGTACTTTGACTTACAGCTTTGTTGAATCAGTGAAAGCCACTTACCCGTTCTACATGATTCGTTTACTGGGCGGTGTGTGTTTCTTGTCTGGCATGTTTGTGATGGCCTACAACGTTTGGAAAACTGTTCAAAACAAGCAATTTGTAGATGCGCCAATTCCAAATAGTAATTTGGCAGCTGCCCACTAAGCTAAAGGAGAGATACCATGTCTGATAATAAAAAATTCTTCTCTCACAACACACTAGAAACCAATGTGGGTTGGCTGATTGTGATGACAGTGTTTGTTGTGGCCATTGCTGGTTTGGTGCAGATCGTGCCATTGTTTTTCCAGCACTCAACCACCCAGCCATCTGAAGGAATCACACCATTTTCAGCGCTTCGTTTGGCGGGCCGTGATGTTTACCAACGTGAAGGTTGTTTGGGTTGTCATTCGCAGCACATTCGTACATTGCGTTCCGAGACGGAACGCTATGGCCCGTATTCAGTGGCTGGCGAATCTGTGTTTGATCATCCATTCTTGTGGGGCTCTAAGCGCACAGGCCCAGATTTAGCTCGTGTGGGCGGTCGTTATTCTGATGAGTGGCACCGCATTCACTTGCGCAATCCTCGCGATGTTGTGCCTGAATCAAATATGCCTGGCTATCCATGGTTGGCGAAAGCACCCGCCAGCAATGTGGGCGATATTTCCGCTCACATGAGGGCTCTGAGTCGCTTAGGTGTGCCTTACACGGAAGAGCAAATTGCTAACGGACCAAAAGAGCTTGCGGGCAAGACTGAAGAAGATGCTTTGATCGCTTATTTGCAAGGTCTTGGCACCAATCGCCGCGCGGTTGATCCTGTGAAGACAACTGTTAGTCAGTAATCAAAATAAAGAGAGAGCAATGGAAAATATTGTGCCTTACCTATCAGCAACATCGACTATTTTAGGCTTGGTGTTTTTTGTGGGCATCGTGTGGTGGGCTTGGTCTGCCAACCGTAAAGCTGCGAATGATGAGTCAGCGCAATTACCGTTCAATCTCCCTGATGAATACAAGAAGGAAAATAAGGATCAATCATGAGTGATTTTTTCAATGGTGGGTGGGGCATATACATTACTGTTGTTACGGGTGTTGGTATTGTCTGGTGTCTGTACCTGCTTTTCTCGCAACGTAAAACCAATATTACCTATGAAGCTGACGGCTCTGTAGCAGATACTGGCCACGTTTGGGATGATGATTTACGTGAACTGAATAATCCGCTACCACGTTGGTGGATGTGGATGTTTTTATTGTCCTGCGTATTTGGAATTGTTTATTTAATTTTGTATCCGGGCATGGGTGCTTATGAAGGTTCGTTGGGCTACAGCACTCGCAATGCTCACGATGCCTCAGTGGTTCAGGCAAATCAACAATTAAAGCCAGTCTATGCAAAATACATGAGCATGGATGCCAAGCAAGTGGCGGCTGATCCAGCTGCCCGCGAAATGGGCCAACGTCTTTTCTTGAACCATTGTGCTCAATGTCACGGATCTGATGCCGGTGGCTCTAAAGGCTTCCCTAATTTAGCAGACACTGATTGGTTATATGGTGGCGATACTCAAGATATCAAACAAACATTGATTGCTGGCCGTGCTGGTGTGATGCCTGCCTTTGCCCATCTTGAAAGTGCTCAAGTATCTGATGTTGCTAACTATGTTCGCAGTTTGTCGGGTTTGTCTGCCGATCAAATCAAAATCAGTCGTGGCTCAGAAGTTTACAAAGCCAACTGTGCCGCTTGTCACGGTGGCGACGGCAAGGGCATGTCTGCGATGGGTGCGCCTAACTTAACCGATAAAATTTGGCTGTATGGCGGTTCTGAAGCGTCTATCGTTGAATCTGTTCTTAAAGGACGCAACGGTGTGATGCCTGCTCATGACACCATCTTGACCCCAGAAAAAATACATTTATTAACGGCTTACGTTTGGGGCTTGTCAAACGTTAAAGATAAAACCAGCAAATAATGTCGAATGATTTTTTGGTGGGTGAGAATGACTCACAAAACACGGTTGAGCTTTCTCTTTATGAAGTAAGGCACAAAATTTACCCTCGCTCTGTGAGCGGGGTTTTTGCCAAGTGGCGTTTGATATTGGTCCTTGCGACACAAATACTATTTTATGGTTTGCCTTGGGTGCAGTGGAATGACCGTCAAGCGGTTTTGTTCGACCTGGTTTCTCGTAAGTTCTATATCTTCGGTCTAGTCCTTTGGCCGCAAGACATTATTTACCTGACTCTTTTACTGATACTTTCAGCTTTAGCACTATTTTTATTCACAGCGGTTGCAGGTCGGTTGTTCTGTGGATACGCCTGCCCACAAACTGTTTATACAGAAATATTCATGTGGATCGAGCGTAAGGTTGAAGGTGATCGCTTTGCGCGAATTCGTTTGGATGGGGAGGAGTGGCCTTGGAATTTCCGTAAGTGGCGCATCAAAATAAGCAAACATTTTTTATGGATTTTGATTGCACTGTGGACTGGTTTTACCTTTGTTGGCTACTTCACACCAATCAAAGTGTTGAGTGCAGAACTGATTGCATTCACCTTAGGCCCTTGGCAAGCATTCTGGCTATTGTTCTATAGCTTTGCCACTTGGGGCAATGCAGGCTTTATGCGTGAGCAAGTCTGTAAATACATGTGCCCATATGCACGCTTCCAAAGTGTGATGGTTGATAAGGACACATTTGTTGTTACTTATGACAAAACACGTGGTGACCCGCGAGGCAGTCGTTCAAAAGCAGCCAATCATAAAGAGCTTGGATTAGGCGATTGTGTTGATTGCAGTATTTGCGTTCAAGTGTGCCCAACAGGCATTGATATTCGTGATGGCTTGCAGTACATGTGCATTGGTTGTGGCGCTTGTATAGATGCCTGTGATCAAGTGATGGACAAGGTTGGTTACGACAAAGGCTTGGTTCGTTACACATCTGAACGTGCCATGCTTGAGCACATGGATA
>JBFZCN010000020.1:0-6980 GCA_041307985.1 Burkholderiales bacterium | reverse complement strand
GAGCAGTTTGAATACACCAGTTGGGCGACCTTACCAACCCCGATGGGCACCATGAGAGGGGATTTCTTCTGTGTCAGCGAAGATGCGCAGTTTTTTCAAACCCCAATCCCAGAATTTGCCTTGATCATGCCCCGCACACTCCATTAATTAAATTCTAAAACCTTCATTTGTCTTTACGGCGACCTGACATGGTCCAAACCACAATGAACACAAATATCACAAGGGCAAGGCCTGCTTCAATCGCAAATAACAACATGGGATATTTGTCAAAAAATTCACTCAATGGACAACTCCTTTTGCTTGAGTCTGGTGTTGGTCGTTCAACTATCGTTGTGAAGAAGTTTTTATCATACGGACTTTTAATTAGTTTTGCATTGGCACTGATTTCTTGTGCCAGCACGCCTGAGTACAAACCAAAACCAGTGGCCAAGAGCAGCTCTGCAAGTTCAGGTGAGTATTCATCATCAGTGTCTAAATTAATCAATGCCTCTTGGAATGATTTGCCCGGTTGGTATGACGATGATTTGACAGCTGCATGGCCAGCCTGGAAAAGAAGTTGCGAGGGTTTGGTCAGACGAAACCCCAGCGGCTTAGATTGGAAATCAGTTTGCAATACTGCCAATCGAGTCAATGGATCAAGCAATCAAGCCATTCGTGACTTCTTTGAAACAAACATGAAGGTGATGGAGATCAGACATCAGACGGGACCTCGAGCCGGAGGTTCACAAGGTCTGGTGACTGGGTATTACGAGCCCTACCTGAACGGTTCTCGTCAAAGGGGTGGGGTTTATCAAACACCGCTTCATCGATACCCAGATGCTTGGAAAAAGCGTAAACCAGCTGAACTACCAAGCCGTGCTGAATTACTCTCCAGTGGTCAATTAAAAGGTCAGGAGATTCTTTGGGTGGATGATCCGGTGGCTGCGGCATTCATGCAAGTTCAGGGATCGGGTCGTGTGAGGATGAGTGATGGCAAGGTGATTCGTTTAGGCTATGCAGGAACCAATGACCATAAATTTAAATCCTTTGCACAATGGTTACTCGATCGCAAGGAAATTACTCGCTCGACAGCCACCATGCAAGGCATTCAAGCATGGTCAAAGAAAAATTCCCCTCAGCGCGTGCAAGAGATGTTGAACGCTAATCCGCGTTACGTTTTCTTCAGAGAAATGCCAACAGTCGCTGATGTCAATGTTGGTCCGATTGGCGCATTGGGTGTGCCATTGACCGCTGAACGAAGTATTGCGGTTGATCCCAAGGCGATTCCCCTTGGGGCGCCTGTTTATTTGGCCACCACATACCCTTTGAGTGAAAAACCTCTGCGTCGTTTGATGATGGCCCAAGATACCGGTAGCGCCATCATTGGAGCGGTGCGAGCAGATTTTTATTGGGGTACAGGGGACCAGGCAGGCGAATATGCTGGCAGAATGAAGCAGCAAGGGCGCATGTGGGTATTTTTACCGCGCTAAAGCATTACCTTTGGGTATTAACATTTGAGCATTACTATTAGGGCGTTAACTTAAAAAGAGGTTGTTATGAGTGATGAAATGATTTTGACGTCAGTGACCGATCGGGTGGCTTTGATCACACTTAATCGACCCAAAGCCCTGAACGCTTTGAATGATCAATTGATGAACGAATTGGGCGCCGCTCTTTTAAAGTTCGATGCAGATGATCAAATTTCTTGCATAGTCATCACTGGCAGTGAAAAAGCCTTTGCTGCAGGTGCAGACATTGGAGGAATGGCTAACTTTAGTTTCAATGATGTGTATCAAGGCGATTACATCACCAAGAACTGGGAGACCATTCGTCGCGTTCGCAAGCCTGTGATTGCTGCTGTCTCTGGATTTGCTTTGGGTGGTGGCTGTGAGTTAGCGATGATGTGCGATTTTATTATTGCTGCAGACAATGCTAAGTTTGGTCAGCCTGAAATTAAATTGGGCATCTTGCCCGGGGCTGGCGGTACACAACGTTTGCCTAAAGCAGTGTCGAAATCAAAAGCCATGGACATGTGTTTAACGGCTCGCATGATGGATGCTCAAGAGGCTGAAAGAGCTGGCTTGGTGTCAAGGGTTGTGCCAGCGGAGCGCTTGATGGAAGAAGCCATGGGTGCAGCAAGAACTATTTCAGAGATGTCTTTGCCAATTGTGATGATGGTGAAGGAAAGCATCAACGCATCTTATGAATCCTCTTTGAGTGAAGGCATTCGTTTTGAGCGCCGAATGTTTCATGCAGCATTTGCCACAGAAGATCAAAAAGAAGGCATGAAGGCTTTTTTAGAAAAGCGACCTGCGAAATTCAAGCATCAATGAATTTAAAGCAGACTAATTTTTTCTAAAAGACCGTCCTTGAACTCACTCAAGCAACTCGGTTTTATTTTCTTAGGAGCTTTTTTCTTGAGCTCCTGCGCGACGGTCGATGTCGCTGAAAAGAATGTTCCGCCACCCGAGAACGTTGACAAGTTTTCAATCCTCAATGAGGGTGGCAAGTTGCCCAAGGCATGGCAAATTTGGCGAGTCACGCCACAGAAAAATAAAACTCAATACACCTTGAAAAATTATCAAGGCCGAACTGTTCTGCATGCGAGTGCAGACGTCGCGGCCTCTGGTTTGGTTTTGCCACTTAAGCCAAGGCCTGCCGCTCAACAAATGTTGTCGTGGGAGTGGAAAGCCATGAACTTGATTGCTGAGGCAGACAATAAAGACTCCAGTAAAGATGACGCACCCTTGAGAATCGTAGTGGCATTTGATGGCGACAAAACAAAATTGTCACTGAAAGATCAGATGGTTTTTGAAATGGCAAAAATCATCAGCGGTCACGACATGCCCTATGCCAGTTTGATGTATGTCTGGTCAACCAAGAATCCTCTGGAGGCGGTTATCCCCAGCCCTAGAACATCCAGAATCAAGATGATTGTTGTGAACAGCGGCGGCGATCATCTAGGGAAGTGGCAGAAACATCAACGTGACATATCAAAAGACTATCAAATGGCTTTCAATGAGATGCCTGGCAAAGTGATTGGTTTAGGTTTGCTGACTGATTCAGATAACACCAAGACCAAAGTCAATGCGATTTATGGTGACATTGAGTTAAAGAAGGTGCCAACAAAAAAATAAAGACCCAAGGTCGTAAGACGTGGAGTCTTTACATGACTTCTTTGAAGCGCTTGACTTGATTATTTAGTCGACTCTAGATAACGCTCTACCAAACGAACCCAGTAAGTGCTTCCGAGTGGCAACAATTGATCATTGAAGTCATAGCTAGGGTTGTGCAGTTGGCAAGGACCAAGACCGTGACCTTGTGAGCGGTGATCGCCATCGCCGTTGCCAATGAAGACATAGCAACCTGGTTTTTCTTGCAACATGAAAGCAAAATCTTCTGCACCCATGGTCGGATCAATTCTTGGGTTCACGTGCTTTTCACCAACCAATTCTTTCATGACATCAACCGCAAATGCGGTTTCTTTTTCATGATTGATGGTGGGTGGGTAATTTCTTAAGAACGTTACCTCCGCAGTGCAGTCAAATGCTTGCGCCGTGGCGCTGGCAATTTGGCGCAATCTTGATTCAATTAAATCAAGAACTTCGAGCGTGAAGGTTCTGACTGTGCCGCCAATCCAAGCACTGTCAGGAATGATGTTGCTGGCATCTCCTGCATGAAACTGAGTGATCGATAGAACGGCTGCATCAACCGGGCGCTTGTTGCGTGTGATGATGGCTTGTAGTGAACCAATGATTTGGCTGGCAGCAAAAACTGGATCAGCACTGTTATGCGGTAATGCAGCGTGACCGCCTTTACCTTTGACTGTGATCTGAAATTCATTGCTGGAAGCCATCATGGGGCCTGGGGTAACGGCAAAGTCACCCACAGAAATGCCAGGCCAATTGTGCATGCCAAACACGGCATCACAAGGGAATAAATCAAACAGGCCATCACGAATCATTTCTCTGGCACCGCCACCGCCTTCTTCAGCCGGTTGGAAAATGAAATAAACCGTACCCTTGAACTCGCGATGTTGCGCAAGATATTGTGCAGCACCTAATAACATCGCCACGTGACCATCATGTCCGCAGGCGTGCATTTTTCCAGGATGCTGGGAAGCGTGTTCAAAATGATTGTGTTCTTGGAGTGGCAGTGCATCCATGTCTGCACGCAAGCCAATGCTGCGACCTTTACCCAAAGATCCTTCAATGATTCCGACAACACCAGTCTTACCTAAGCCACGATGAATCTTGATGCCCCAAGATTCTAATTTTTGAGCCACCACATCAGATGTGCGTTTTTCTTCAAAGCACAATTCTGGGTGTGCATGAATATCGCGGCGAATCGCTTGAATGACTTCGGCAGACTCTAAGATTTCTGGTAATAATTTCATAATCTTTGTAGATGAGTGACTTGACCCTAATCATAGCTCTTATATAACAAGGATGCTAAATACCTCAGAATTAACCAAGTTTGGTACAGTGTTTCTGTAGCGGCCAATCAAATGCGATTTTTTTAAAGGAAATGCCTTGAATCAAGACAAACCTTGGTTGAAAAGTTATCCGGATGGCGTTCCCCATCAGGTCGATGAGAGCCAATTTGAGTCATTGAATGATTTATTTGCTCAATCATTCGCTCAATACGGCTCAAGGCTTGCCTTTGATTGCATGGGCAAAAAAATCACCTACAAAGAATTGGATGAATTGTCTTGGCAATTTGCCGCTTATTTGCAGTCGCAAGGCTTAAGTAAAGGCGATCGTATTGCTTTGATGATGCCCAATCTCTTGCAGTATCCCATCGCTTTATTGGGGTCTTTGAGGGCAGGTTGCGTGGTTGTGAACGTTAACCCAATGTACACCCCTCGTGAACTGGCTTATCAGTTAAATGATTCTGGTGCAGATGCCTTGGTGATTTTGGAAAACTTTGCGCATGTTTTCCAAAAGATTCAGGATCAGGTGAGAGTCAAGCATGTGATTGTCACCAATGTTGGAGAGCTTATGGGGCTCAAAGGACATTTGATCAACTGGATCATCAGACATATCAAAAAAGCTGTGCCAAGCTGGTCATTGAATGGCGTGAGTAGTTTTCAGGAAGCTCTGCAAAAAGGAAAAAATGCCAGGACATCTTTTGCGCCAGTGTCTATGAAGGGTGATGACATCGCTTTCTTGCAATACACCGGTGGCACAACGGGGGTGGCAAAAGGAGCAGTTTTATTGCACCGAAATATTTTGGCCAACATTGCACAAATTGATGCTTGGCTTGAGCCAGGCTTGAGAGGCTTGCGCATTGAGCAACTGGTGTTTGTTTGTGCTTTGCCGATGTATCACATCTTTGCGTTAACCGCGTGTTGTTTGTTCGGAATCAAGGCAGGCGCCTTAAATATTTTAGTGACAAATCCAAAAGATATTGCTGGTTTTGTGAAGTTGCTGAAGGGCTTGAAAGAATTCCACGTATTTCCTGCAGTCAATACCTTGTTCAATGCTTTGATGAATCATCCAAAATTTTCAAGCATTGATTTTTCATCACTGTTGGTGAGTATTGGTGGGGGCATGGCCGTGCAAAAGTCAGTGGCAGACCGTTGGCAACAATTAACTGGCAAACCAATTGCTGAGGGTTATGGACTTTCTGAAACTTCACCGGTGGTTTGTTGCAATACCCCATTGATCGATGGTTTTACAGGAACGATTGGCTTGCCTTTGCCTGGAACTGATGTCTTGATTTTGGATAACGAGGAGCGCTCGGTCGCCATCGGTGAAGCGGGTGAGATTTGTATCAAAGGCCCTCAGTTGATGGCTTCTTACTGGAATCGTGATGCTGAAACAAAGCAATCAATGACGGCCCAAGGATTTTTTAAAACAGGCGATATCGGTTATATGACTGCCGATGGTTACGTCAAAATCATTGATCGCAAGAAAGACACCATTGTTGTATCAGGGTTCAATGTTTACCCCAATGAGATTGAAGAAGTCTTAGCGATGATGCCCGAAGTGCTGGAGTCTGCCGCGGTCGGCGTGAATGACGGTCCTGCCGGTGAGGCTGTGAAAGTATTCATTGTGAGAAAAGATCTTGGTTTGACAGAAAACCAGGTGCTTGAGTATTGCAAAACACAATTAACCAATTACAAGCGACCAAAGTTCATTGAATTTAGATCTGAATTGCCAAAATCAACCGTTGGCAAGATTTTGCGCCGAGAGCTAAGAGATAGCTAAGTGATAGCTAAGAGATAACTAGCATTAAGAAAATCTTTTTGTTTTTTTATTTAGATTTCAGACTTTAGATTCTTAAGTAGCTGGCAGCTTTTTCCATGGCACTGATGCTGTAAGGCACTTGAATGAACTCTTTGGGTAGCTCTGGAACAACTCCCATCAGGGGAGCTGGTATCAGGTGCTCTAAGGTGGCAATGTTTTCTTGAAGCAGTGTCATAGGACCTATGGTGTTGGCCACCCACCCAGCTAAGCGCAAGCCTCTTGCCTGAATGGCTTCAACAGTGAGCAATGCGTGATTGATGCAACCCAATCTCATGCCAACCACCAGGATGACGGGTAGACCAATATCATGAGCAAAGTCAGCGCTGGTTTTGTCATCATGAAACGGTACTTTGAAGCCGCCAACACCTTCAACCACGATTGCATCTGATTTCTCACGCACTACTTTGAATGCATTGAGCATCACTGAGTAATCGAGGTGCGTACCTGATTCTTTTGCAACCAAATGAGGGGCTGCTGGGGTTGCGAGTTGATAGGGGCAAATATCTAAAAAATCTTCTTGTGGCCTGTAAGTCATGACCCTTGATAGCGCCAAAATGTCTTCATTACACATCTTTCCAGCAATCAAATTTAAACCAGCGACCACTGGTTTAAATCCAGCAACCACAGCGTGTTGTTTTTTTAAGTGAGTGATTAAACCGCCAGAAATTAAGGTCTTACCAACTTCTGTATCGGTACCAGTCACAAAAAAACCAGGCTGATCAGATTTGCTAGATTTACTGGATTCAAAGG
>JBFZCN010000019.1:0-4988 GCA_041307985.1 Burkholderiales bacterium | reverse complement strand
TTGGTGAGGCTTATCGCAGAGCTGATTTGAAAACATTGGCCTGGATTTTTACGAGAGCTTGGATGATGCCGATCCTAAAGCCCAGCTATTGGTTTTTTGCCAAGTATCGACACGGTATTTCTTCTGCCTTGGGCCCATGCCTTTTGAGATTCGTAAAGAAACGCTACCCCTCCGTTTAGCATCAACAATAAAAAAAGCCTCATCAAAGATGATGAGGCTTTTCGTATTCTGGTGGGTCGGGCGAGATTCGAACTCGCGACCAACGGATTAAAAGTCCGCTGCTCTACCGACTGAGCTACCGACCCAATCTTGCAAAAAAAAGATTATAGCGGACTTTTTAAATGAGAGCTAGATTTGCCTACTTTTTGCTACCGGTGGGTTCTTAGCAAAGTAGTTACGAACGCCTCTCAGAATGGCTTTAGCAATCTGTTCTTGGTATTCATGATCATTTAATCGAGCCTCTTCTTCAGGATTGCTGATGAATGCAGTCTCAATCAAAATCGATGGCACATCAGGTGCTTTGAGAACAGCAAAACTGGCTTGCTCAACTTGTCGTTTATGTAATTTTGCAAACCCACCAATTTGTTTTAAAACAGCATCACCTAACATTAAGCTGTCTTTGATTTGAGCAGTTGTTGACATATCAAGGAGTAATTGTGCGACTTGCTTATCTTGCGTTTTGATATTCAGGCCGCCAATCAAGTCGGCACCGTTCTCCTTGTTAGCCAGCCACCTGGCTGCAGTGCTGGTTGCACCATGTTGTGACAGAGCAAATACCGAAGCACCTTTTGCTTGGGGCCTAATAAAAGCGTCTGCATGAATCGATACAAATAAATCAGCTTGCACCCGACGTGCTTTATTAACGCGCACATGCAGCGGCACAAAGTAATCACCATCACGCGTTAAGTAGGTGCGCATATCAGGCTCTGCTTCAATCTTTTGCTTCAGTCTGCGTGAAATGGCTAAGACAATGTCTTTCTCTCGAGAGCCTCTCTTACCGATTGCACCGGGATCCTCACCTCCATGGCCAGGATCAATCGCAATGGTCAAAAGTCTGCGATGACTCGGTTTGGCTACTTTGCTATCTTGCTTGTGATCAGATTTATTTGCTTCTGCTTTTTGAGCCTCTCGTCTAGCAATTGCGCCAATAGGATCATCTGCATCCAAAGCCGCTTCCTTTTTAGCGCTTTGACGTACCAGCTCCATCAAAGGATCGCTCGCAACTGTTGGGTATAAATCAAAGACCAAGCGATTTTGATAGTTGCCCACTGGGTCTAAGGTAAAAAGCTGAGGCTGAATACTTTCTTTGAGATCAAACACCAAGCGAACAACTTTTGGCTGAAATTGACCAACACGAACTTGAGCAATGTAGGGGTCATTGCTATTAACTTTTGCCACTAATTCTTTGATGGTGTTATTGAGTTCAAGGCCCTCAACATCGACCACCAAGCGATCAGGATTTTTCAGAAGCTGATGACTTACTTTTAATACTTGGTCCGACTCCAGCGTGACTCGTGTGTAATCTTCTGCTGGCCAAATACGAACAGCCACCAGTTTTGCTCCCCAAGCAATTTGACTGGGGCCCAGAAGAATGAGTGCACTGGTTTGCGCAATTCTTTTGAGAAGCTCGCGTCTTTTTAATCTATTTGCACGATTGCCACCAATGAATTTCATGTTTCTAGAAATCCTTTAGTCAGTTCATCACCAATATCTGAGTGACTGGTGATCATGAGTGACCTAGTTTCATCATCATTGGTCGATAAAGTGATGATCCAGTCAGCTTGCGGCAAAGTACCTTCAGCTTTTTCTGGCCATTCAACCATGCAAATACCAGCTTCACTGAAGACATCTCTAAATCCTGCATCGATCCATTCTTTGGCATAACTCATGCGGTACAAATCAAAATGATGAAAGGGCAGGATTATTTCTGCTATTTCATTTGCTTTGTTTTTTGTATTGAGATTCACTTGGTAGGGCTCACACAAACCGTAGGTGGGGCTTTTGACTTTGCCTATGTGTCCTAATGAGCGAAGGATGTATCTTGTCAGCGTGGTTTTGCCAACACCTAGGTCGCCCACCAAAGAAAAATGTAAGGCTTTGTCTAAATGATTACTTTTAACTTGGAAAAGTTTTTGAATCTCTTTGGCAAGTTTTAAAGCAAATTCTTCTGTGCCCTGCTCAGAAGAGAGGGTTATGGATGGAATCATCAGATGAGTATCTTTTGTCATTGGGCCCTACAATCTCATCATGGAGCAAAAATCGTGACTCAAACCCAAGCGGCCAAACATGACTTCATCCAAGATATTGCTTGGTTGAGGCGCGAGGCCATTGACTTGGGATTTGGCGATATCAGAGTTTCTGACACAGATTTGAGTGTGGCAGGACCAAGATTGAAAGAGTGGTTGGATGCTGGACGTCACGGTGATATGAATTATATGAGGGAGCGGGCTCATTTGCGACTCAATCCTCAAGAATTGCAGCCGGGCACGGTTCGGGTATTAACCGTTCGAATGGATTACTTGCCTGATACCTCTGAAATGCGCCAGGCACTTGATTGGCGCAATAATGAAATCGCTCGATGGGATGAGCCTTCCGAAGCCGTGGTGGCCATGTACGCCCGGGGCCGTGACTATCACAAAGTCCTGCGTCAGCGTTTGCAATCTTTGGCTGATGTGATTGAAAAAAAGATAGGCCCTTTTGGTTATCGGGTATTTGTTGATTCTGGTCCAGTCATGGAAGTTGAGTTGGCGAATAAGTCGGGTTTGGGTTGGCGGGGTAAGCACACCCTGTTACTCAATCGTGAAGCGGGGTCGATGTTTTTCTTGGGTGAAATTCTGGTGGATGTGCCATTCCCTGTTGATGAACCTATCACCAGTCATTGTGGCGAGTGTTCTGCTTGTATCAATATTTGTCCAACTCAGGCCATCACAGCCCCTTATCAATTAGATGCTCGTCGCTGTATTTCATATTTAACGATTGAGCATCAAGGACCTATTCCCGAAGAGCTAAGACCACTCATGGGCAACCGAGTCTACGGTTGTGATGATTGTCAGTTGGTTTGCCCTTGGAATAAATTTGCCCAATTAAGTTCTGTGCCTGATTTTTTACCAAGACATGGTTTAGAGCATGCTGACTTATTAACATTGTGGTCATGGTCAGAAGAAGATTTTTTGTCAAAGCACGAAGGTAGTCCGATCCGAAGAATTGGATATGAATCGTGGCGACGCAATCTTGCTGTGGGTATGGGTAACGCCCTCAGATCAACCGGCCTTGATGATGGTGTCAGAGAAAAAATCATCACTGGTTTAAAGCAAGTGTTATCAAGTGCCAGTGAAATGTTAAAAGAGCATATTGAGTGGGCTTTAAAGCAATCACATAAAGTGTCAAAGTAAATATCAAGCAAAGTACTAAGAAAACTATTTAAAGTTGATTAGATAGCTAAAAATTAAAAAACCAATAAACTGCATCCCATGAGTTTGAATCGAGACATCGTTTTAAAGGGCGCCAAAGACGCATTTGGAGCGCCTGCTGCTATTTTATTTGCAGGTATGTTGGGCTTTGGTGCGATGGGGCAGGCCAATGGTTTAGACATTTGGTTGACCAGTGCGACGAGTTTCTTCATGTTCGCACTGCCTGGTCAGGTGGTGCTCGTTGAGATGCTCGTCTTGAGTGCCTCGGGTGTCACGATTGCAATCGCTGTGACGCTCACAGCCACTCGATTCTTCACGATGTGTTTAACGCTCTTTCCACAGTTTCCAGAAAAGCAGCGCAGTTCTTTCTATTATTTGGTGGTTCATTTGGTGGCGATGACAGCATGGGCTGTATCCATGCGAGATTTTCCAAAAATGAAAGCCGAGGAACGTCTTTCTTATTTCACGGGATTTGCCTTTGTTTGTTGGGCCGTATCTACGCCAGCGACAGTACTGGGTTATATGCTTGCAGGACAAGTGCCTAGTTACATCAATTTGGGCTTGGTCTTTATCAACCCGCTCTTTTTCTTATTGACCTTCACTGAAGTAAAGCCAAGAGGAAATCGCATCGCGATTTTGTTGGGCGCACCGATTGGTTTGCTCTCATATCTTTGGTTCCCTGATTACTCTTTATTGATCGCCGGAATTGTTGGCGGCACGATGGCTTATATGATTGACAAACATTTTAGGAATAGACAACATGCTTGAGCCATCAGAGTTAAGCACGATGTTCAATGATGCGGGTATGTGGGCTGCTTTGATTGCAGCTTGTATTGGCACTTATTTTTGGCGCGGCCTGGGTGTTTATTTTTCTGGAAAGATAAGCCAGGACAGTGAATTATTCAAATGGTTATCAGCGGTCACTTATGCGATGGTGGCAGCTTTGACCATTCGAATTATTTTATTACCGGTAGGGTTGCTTGCCACGGTGCCAATTTCTATTCGTTTGGTAGTGAGCATTGTGGCGCTCATCATCATGTATTCAAAGCCGGGTGAGCGCATGATTCCAGCTTTGCTGGCAGGAACATTCAGTTTGGTGTTGTACGGATTGGTGATGAACTTTTGGGGTTGATCACCAACCGTATGGAGACTTAAATTTATTTATAAATGAATTTATAAATAAACAAACAAGTATCAATCGTTCTTACAAGTTTTAATCCCTAGTAATGGGTAGGCTGGGCAAAAACGAAACACACCCGTTGCGATTGGCAATAAACCAATCCAACCCCAATTACCAATCACACCAATGATTGCCAAAACAACCAAGAGTGCACCAATCGCGATACGTAAAGTGCGGTCAATTCCGCCGACATTGCATTGCATAAACTTCTCCTTATTTACTACAGTAGCTGGCATACAACAATTCCATCACGGACATCGCGATGGGGCTCGAAATTTTGTAATAAATATGTTTGCCATCTCGGCGAGTTGACACAACACCTTCTTCGCGAAGCACGGCCAACTGTTGTGACAAAGTAGGTTGTTGGATATTCGTGACTTCTTCTAATTCTCCAACGC
>JBFZCN010000018.1:0-8014 GCA_041307985.1 Burkholderiales bacterium | reverse complement strand
GTGCTATTCACTGCATTAACAGCTTTAGTCACAATTGGAATACCAGCGAAGCTGCCCATCTTGTCAGTTGATGACAATAGGTTGTCACGGAAGCTTGTTTCACCATTCTTGTGTTTGATTGCTTTTGCACGCAACATCAAGTGAGGGAAATCAAGGTTCCAAACGTGCGGTGGTGTGTATGGGCACTTGGTCATGTAACAAAGATCACACAAGTAGCACTGATCAACCACCTTGTCATAGTCTTTCTTATCAACACCATGAACTTCGCCATCTTCAGTGGCATCAACCAAATCAAATAATGCCGGGAATGAACCGCACAAACTTACGCAGCGGCGGCAGCCATGACAAATATCGAATACTCGCTCCAACTCAGTATTGAGAGACTCTTGATTGTAAAAATCAGGATTTTTCCAATCAAGGGCGTGTCTTGTTGGGGCTTCTAAGTTACCTTCTCTCTGACTCATGACTATTTACCTTTTGTATTTTTAATTTTGTATATGTTCTTGTTGATTTAATCTAATTACTTCAATCAAGACTCTTTATGAGATTCCCGAGATTTGCATCCCAGGAATCCTTAAAAAGCCTTTAGTACATCAGCGAATTACGCCTCTAATGTATCCAAAGCTTTCTGGTAACGGTTAGCGTGTGAACGCTCAGCCTTTGCCAAAGTTTCGAACCAATCAGCGATCTCGTCGAATCCTTCGTCACGGGCTGTCTTAGCCATACCAGGGTACATATCTGTGTACTCGTGTGTTTCACCATGAACAGCAGCTTCTAAAGCTTCTCTTGGTGTACGGCCTGGAAGACCTGTACCTGGCTCGCCTGCTCCGCCTTCGATCAAGAATTCCATATGACCGTGTGCGTGACCAGTTTCACCTTCAGCTGTTGAACGGAACAACGCTGCTGTGTCGTTTTCACCAGCGATATCGCACATGTTCGCGAAATACAAATAACGGCGGTTAGCCATTGACTCACCAGCAAAAGCTTCTTTCAAGCTCTGTTCTGTTTTACTACCTTTTAATGTTGGCATTTTTTACTCCTATCGATAGATTTAACTTCTAAGTCGGTTACGATAGCCATATGGCTTTGGACATCCAAATACACGCAGCAATCTAACTAGACAGAGATAGTTTATGTCCAAAACAACTTGATAGTTAAATTGTATTTATTAATTTTTCTGATAGTTTTTGACTAAGATCAATCATTGAACATAAATTATTGTTTTTAAATGGATTTAATTTACTTTTTCTTGGCAACCAGCATTGTTGCCCTCGCCGAAATTGGCGATAAAACCCAGCTTTTATCCCTCATGCTGTCCGCAAGATACAAAGATCATCATTGGGCCATCATTTGGGGGATTTTTATTGCCACCCTCCTCAATCATGCATTGGCAGCCTTCTTAGGAAACGCTATTTCTGCATGGATCAGCCCAGAGGTCATGAAATGGATTTTGGGTGGTGGTTTTATCGCCCTGGGTTTGTGGCTTTTGATTCCCGATAAGCTCGATGGTGATGAAGAGGCCCCTCCCACACGCAGCGCTTGGAAAGTCTTCACCATCACCACAACACTATTCTTTATTGCTGAAATGGGTGATAAAACCCAAGTTGCTACAGTGGCTTTGGGTGCACGTTATGATGATTTATTGGCCGTGGTGATGGGCACGACCCTTGGCATGATGCTCGCGAATGCTCCTGCAGTTTGGCTAGGTAAAAAATTCACGAAAGCGCTACCAATCAAATGGGTCCATGGCATTGCCGCAGTCATCTTCATTGGCATTGGCATAGCAACATTGTTTGTGAAATTTTAAATAGCATTGAACATGATCGAATTACTTTAAACAATTAAGCAAAGATTATTTGAGAGACATTGAATGGCGCGCACAGAAAACCCCATCACCTTCCTAAGAAGCGAATACAAGGAACCGGCTTTTACTATTCAGTCAGTTGATTTGGATATTGCCTTGAACCCATCCAAGACAATGGTCGTGAATCGAATGATGATTCAACGAGCGGCCGGTCAATTGGGTCAGTCTCTGGTTCTACATGGTGAAGAGCAAGAACTCATCAGCGTGAGGGTCAATGGTGAAATCGTTCGTGGCTATGAATTAACACCGCACACACTTACCATTCACAACCTTCCTGATCAATTTGAATTAAGCATTACCAGCGCCAATATTCCTGAAAAAAATACGTCCTTGATGGGCTTATATGTGTCTAACGGTAATTTTTTCACTCAATGCGAAGCTGAAGGTTTCAGAAAAATCACTTATTTCTTGGATAGGCCAGACGTCATGGCCACTTATCAAGTGACCTTGCGTGCCATCAAAAAAGATTTTCCTGTTCTGTTATCCAATGGCAATCTGATCAAAGAAGAAGATCTGCCCAATGGCTGGCACAGTGCAGTTTGGCAAGACCCATTTCCAAAACCATCTTATTTATTTGCCTTGGTAGCTGGCAAGTTGCAAGCCATTGAACGCACCATCAGAAGCCAATCTGACAAAGATAAACTTTTGCAAGTCTGGGTAGAAGCCAAGGACCTTGATAAAACTGAACACGCGATGGATTCCTTGATTGCATCCATCAAATGGGATGAACAGCGTTTTGGCCTTGAACTAGATCTTGATCGATTCATGATTGTGGCAGTTGGCGACTTCAATATGGGGGCCATGGAGAACAAGGGCTTGAATATTTTCAACACAAAATTCGTTCTTGCTAATCCAGAAACTGCCAGTGATGTTGATTACAGCAACATTGAAAGCGTTGTAGCTCATGAGTACTTCCATAACTGGACGGGTAACCGCGTCACTTGCAGGGATTGGTTTCAGCTCTCACTCAAAGAAGGCTTGACTGTCTTCAGAGATCAAGAATTCTCAGCCGATCAAATGGGCAGCGCTTCTGGCAAAGCAGTCAAGCGCATTGAAGATGTGCGCTTACTGCGTCAAGTGCAATTCCCAGAAGACGCTGGTCCGATGGCGCACCCGATCAGACCTGATAGCTATCAAGAAATCAATAACTTTTACACAGTCACCGTTTATGAAAAAGGCGCTGAAATCATCCGCATGCAACAAACCCTCTTAGGGCGCGATGGTTTTCGCAAAGGCATGGACTTGTATTTCCAACGCCATGATGGTCAAGCGGTCACTTGTGATGATTTTGTCTCTGCGATGTCAGATGCCAATCAAAAGGATTTGACCCAATTCAAACGCTGGTACAGCCAAGCAGGAACGCCTCGGGTAAAAATTGAGGAAAGTTTTGTAGGTAAGACTTATCAAGTCAAGCTCACACAATCTTGCCCTGCGACTCCAGGGCAAGATACAAAAGAGCCGTTTCACATTCCGTTGCTCTTCAAAATAATTACATCTGAGTTAGATTCTCATCCAAGCAAACCCTCCGAAGAGAGATTACTCGAGTTAACTCAAGCATCACAAACCATTACAGTTAAAGGTTTAAAAGAGAAGCCCACGCTATCAATCAATAGAAACTTTTCAGCGCCGATTGTGTTGGATTTTGAGCAATCAGAATGCGACCTCTTAACGCTTCTTCGTCAAGATGATGATGCATTCAATCGCTGGGAAGCTGCACAAAAACTATTCATGAGAAGTATTCTGAGTGGCGCCACCCTTTCTTCAGACCTGCTCAATACTCTCAAAGAAATTCTTTTGGATGCTCAATTAGATCCCGCTTTCAAAGACCTGATCTTTACACTCCCCGCCGAGAGTTATTTGTATGAACAAGTGAAGGTCATTGATCCACAGGCCATTCATCAATCACGACGCAAGTTACGCCATCAATTAGCCCATCATTTACAAAGCGCTTGGTTGTGGGCTTACGAGCACCATCAAACACCTGGCAAATTCAGCCCAGATGCGATGAGCGCAGGAAAGCGCTCACTTAAAAACTTAGCGCTTCACATGCTGTCAGAGTCTGGCCATACTGGGGTAGATGATTTCGCACTCAAACAGTATGAAACCGCCAACAACATGACTGAAAGGTATGGCGCATTAGCGGTGATGGTTAACTTTGCATCAACCCATGCCACCAAGTGCTTAGAACATTTCCATCAAACATTCCAATCGGATGCTTTGGTCATTGATAAATGGTTTGCCTTACAAGCCACAAGACAATCAGATTTAAGCAATCCTCAGTCAGTATTGAAGGATGTGATGGCTCTGCGACAGCACCCAGACTTTAGTCTTAAAAACCCTAATCGGGCCAGAAGCTTGATTCATTCCTTCTGTATGAATAACCCAGGCGCCTTCCATCAGCCTGAAGCAGCAAGCTATGAGTTTTGGGCCAATCATGTGATTGAACTCAATCAAATCAACCCGCAAGTCGCTGCAAGACTGGCTAGAGGGCTTGATCGCTGGAAACAATTTGCCCCAAATTATCAAGTTCATATGAAATCGGCACTAGAATTGATAGCTAAGCAAGATAACTTGTCCTCAGACGTGGCTGAAGTCATCGAAAAGGCACTCAATAGTTAATCGGGAAACACATATGTCGCAAGGCACCACTTTTACCAAATACATCACAGAGCGCGGCTCTAAGAATCCTCAGATTCCAGCATCGCTGTTGGTGTCCGTTGCCAACGCTTGTAAATTAATTGCCAAACAAGTTGAGCAAGGTGCACTTGCCGGCATCATTGGCTCTGCTGGCAGTGGCAACATTCAAGGTGAAACCCAGCAAAAGCTGGACATCATTTCTAATGACATATTGTTAGATGCTTGTGGATTAGAGCCAACATTGGCGGGCATGGCTTCAGAAGAAATGGAAACCATTTTCCCGGCCAATAAAAATGGCAGCTTTCTACTCTTGTTTGATCCACTGGATGGCTCATCCAATATTGATGTGAACGTTTCTATTGGCACTATCTTCTCAATCCTGAAAAAACAAACCGCTGGCGAATTAACTGAAAAAGATTTTCTTCAAGCCGGATGCGATCAAGTTGCTTCAGGCTATGTGGTCTATGGCCCACAAACCACTTTGGTCTACACCACCGGTCAGGGTGTTCACATGTTCACCCTCGATCATGAAACCAATGAGTTTTTACTGATCAAAGAAAACATCACGATCTCACCTGACACCAAAGAATTTGCCATCAATATGTCAAACATGCGCCACTGGGATCAACCCGTGAAACGTTATGTTGATGAGTGTCTTGCAGGCACTGAAGGTGCACGCAAAAAAGACTTTAATATGCGTTGGATTGCCTCGATGGTGGCGGATGTGCATCGCATCCTGTGCCGTGGCGGTGTCTTCATGTACCCATGGGACAAACGCGACCCAAGCAAGCCAGGTAAGTTACGCTTGATGTATGAAGCAAACCCCATGAGCTTTTTGATTGAGCAAGCTGGTGGCACTTCAGTCAACGGCAAAGACCGTATCATGACTTTACCTGCCGAAAAATTACACCAACGCGTGTCTGTTGTTCTAGGCTCTAAAAACGAAGTGGATTTGATTCAGAAATATCATCAAGAATCCTAGTCAATTATGGAATTAAGTAATTAAGTAATTTTCTGTAGTAAAAAGCCTCTGATCCATCTCAATCAGAGGCTTTTTTCTTAGGTCAAGATGATCAATGAATCATGGATATCGGGTTCATGTAATCAAGTCCATGAGCACAAGCAACAGCCTCACAAGTGATGTGACCTTGATAAACATTTAAACCGTTCATCAAGTGGTCATTTTCAATCAATGCTTGTTGAGCTCCTTTATTGGCAAGCTCCATCACAAATGGCGCAGTCGCATTGGTCAGAGCCATCGTTGACGTCCTGGCAACTGCCCCAGGCATATTGGCAACGCAATAATGAATCACATCATCGATTTGATAAGTAGGTTCTTGGTGTGTGGTCGCATGAGATGTCTCAAAACAACCGCCTTGATCAATCGCCACATCCACAATCACTGATCCAGACTTCATGGCAGAGACCATTTTTCTCGTGACCAACTTCGGAGCAGCCCCGCCTGGCACTAGCACACTACCAATCACCACATCAGCACTCAAAACTGATCTCTCAATATTGGCTGTACTTGAATACAAGGTATGTATCTTATTGCCGTACAAAGCATCCAACTCTCTTAAGCGATCAAGATTTTTATCAATGATGGTCACACGTGACCCCATGCCAACCGCCATCTGTAAAGCAGCGCTGCCCACAACCCCAGCACCCAAAATCACCACATCAGCAGCAGGAACGCCAGGCACTCCAGCTAGTAGTAATGCTCTACCACCATTGGATTTTTCTAAATGATGAGCAGCCGCCTGGATCGACATCCTGCCAGCCACCTCACTCATAGGCGCCAACAAAGGCAATCGGCCGTTTGCACTGGTCACAGTCTCATAGGCAATACAAATTGCATTTGATTGAATCAAAGCTTGGGTTTGATGCAAGTCTGGCGCCAAATGTAAATATGTGAACAGAACCTGTCCTGAGCGAAGCATCCTGCACTCTTCAGGCTGGGGTTCTTTGACTTTTACAATCATCTCAGCCTCAGCAAATATGTCACTTGGGCACTCCACCATCTGGGCTCCAGCCATGACATAGTGCTCATCCATAAAGCCAATGGCTTCTCCAGCATTCTTTTGTACCAGCACCTGATGACCCCAAAGTCTTAATTCTGTGACTTGATCAGGGGTTAATCCAACCCGATATTCGTGATTTTTAACTTCTTTAGGTACGCCAACAATCATGATGCACTCCTCTCTTTTTTATGTAGACCAAAAATAAAATACAGCAATGTCAATCCAAGCAAAATTGGAGGACCAACATAAAACGCCATGCGGGTTGATTCTGAGTAAGCCATTAAGCCGATCACAAACATCACAAAGAAAATGGCAAACCATGAGCCATATGGCCAGAGAATGGCGCGATAAGGCAATGCATCTCTTTGAGATTGAGTCAATGATTTTCTAAACTGAATTTGCGTGAACAAGATGGCTATCCAAACCAATAAGCCAATCAAAGTGACTGCAGCCGTGATCCATTGAAATGCCTTCTCAGGAACAAAGTAATTCAGGGCAACCCCTAGAGTTGGTAACAGAATCGTCATCAGGATAGCTTTCATGGGCACGCCTGATCTAGATACATCACCCAATGCTTGTGGTGCATTACCAATTTTTGATAAACCCAAGAGCAATCGACCGCCACTGAATATGCCCGCATTGCAAGAAGAAAGCGCTGCTGTGATCACCACAAAATTGATGATGCCCGCTGCTTCCCTTAAGCCAATGCTCTCAAACATGGCGACGAATGGACTGCCTTGCTGACCGACTTGATGCCAAGGGAAAATGGCCAAAATAACAAATAAAGCTCCGACGTAAAAAATCAATATGCGCCATGCCAGTGAATCAATGGCCATGGGGATTGTCTTGGTAGGATTTTCAGCTTCACCCGCTGATAAGCCAATCATTTCAATCCCAACATAGGCAAATAGAACCATTTGAAGTGATAGCAAGAAGCCGCTCACTCCATTAGGGAAAAATCCACCATGCTGCCAAAGATTGGCCACACCGATTGGCTCGCCACCCACACCCAGGCCAAAGAAAATCATTCCGCAACCCATCGCAATCATTGTCACAATCGCAACGACCTTGATGAGAGAGAACCAAAACTCAAATTCACCGAAAACTTTCACGGCAACGAAGTTGATGCCACCCATGGCCAATAATGAAGACAAGGCCCACACCCATTGAGGAACATCTGGGAACCACATCATCATGTAAATACCAACAGCCGTGACTTCCGCCAAGCCCACCACGATCCAGTAAGTCCAATACCCCCAACCAACCAAATAACCGGCTAGAGGACCGATGTATTTGCCAGCGTAATGCGCAAATGATCCTGCCACTGGCTCGTGCACAGCCATTTCACCAAGAGCTCTTAGAACGATGAAGGCCACCAATCCAGCCAGGACATAGCCCAACATGATGGATGGCCCTGCCAACTGAATGGCTGTGGCTGAACCTAAAAATAAACCAACACCAATTGTTGAACCCAAAGCCATGAGACGGATAT
>JBFZCN010000017.1:0-2529 GCA_041307985.1 Burkholderiales bacterium | reverse complement strand
CTGCCGGCTTGTCTTGCATCATTGCAGGATTCGGCGAAGAGCAATGCGATGAATACAGAATTTCTTTTGCACTTAAAGGTTCGAAAGAAATCCTCTACGGTGTGGTTTGGCCTTTGTATGATCGAGAAACTGTTGCAAATGATTCAATCAACGATATTTCGATTGAAGACAGCCCCGTTCGAGAAATTTATGACACGATCAAAAACTCAGGGGTTGAGGATCAGTTCAGGCACTCTGAGTTATTCAGCCTAGAGGTTTGTGAAGATTGTGGCGTGCCGATGTTCGTGGATCGCGCCGGAGAAATCGTTCATGCTGAAATGCCTGATGACACACCGAGCCAGCAACCGTTGTTTCATTAATCCAGCTTCATCCAAACTTCATTGCGGCGCCAGAATGGCAGAGTCCAAGGCGGGTTGTAACGTGAGAGTTGGGCTGTACCGGAAGTCTTCAAACCACTCTTCGCCATCCATTCGTTCAAACGAGTGGTTTGTGCGGCCAACTTCTCTTCATCCACCCAACCACTGAAGGTCACCACTGCTATTTGTTGAGCTGGCATTTGTTTGATGGTGATATTTGGGTTCTTAGGCTTGGGTAGAGTGTCCAGGGTGAACTTGCTAGGCATCACAAAAGCCATTTTCCATGCACCGCCAGCGCCCTCCATGGTGACTGGCGCAGTCATGGCAATCTTTGAGGATGTGTCTGCTTCCATGGTCACGGGCGCAGTCATGGCAATTTTTTCTGACTGCTTTTTGACTGGGTCTTCATTATTGCCAAAGATAAAGTCAGCTATCTGACGAAATCCTTTGCTGGAAGCCTCACTCAAAGTACCAGTGACCAATACCTCAGCAATGATCATGGGCTGATAACGGCGAACTTCAAAGCCCTCTTCTTTTTTGATGACTTCATAACGTGGCTCTTCATTGGCCATGGCACCGCCCATGAACAAGGATAGAGCTATAAAGCCCAGAAATAACTTTGATGCTTGTTTTATCAACATTCAGATCACTGCTCTTTTCTGCGGAACACAGGTTTTGCATCGGTGCTTTCTTTAGGGGCAAACTTATAACCTTCGTAGTCAAAGTCTTTCAAGTCAGCCGCTTTATCAATTTTGTTATCAATAATGAAACGAGTCATCAGACCTCTTGCGCGCTTGGCATAGAAAGAAACAATTTTATATTTGCCAGCTTTTTCATCCTGAAAGACAGGAGCCACAATCGGAAAGCCTAATTTATCAGCTTTAACAGATTTAAAGTACTCGTCTGAAGCCAAGTTGATCAAAGTTTTAGATTTCTGTTTTTCTAGCTCTTCTTTTAGAGCCAAGGTGATTTTGTCACCCCAAAAAGCATAGAGATCTTTGCCAACGGCGTTCTTGAATGATGTGCCCATCTCTAATCGGTATGGCTGCATCAAGTCCAAAGGCTTTAGAACACCATAGAGACCGGAGAGCACTCTGACATGCTCTTGGGTGTAATCCAAGGCTTTTGAGTTCAGAGATGCGGCATCAAGGCCCTCGTAGACATCACCGTTGAAGGCTAAGATGGCTTGTTTACTGTTTTTAGCTGTGAATTTTTTAGACCACTCGCCAAAACGCGCCACGTTCAAAGCAGCCAATTTGTCAGATAAGTCCATCAATTCAGCAACTTCTTGTAAAGACAGTTTCTTCAAATCTGCCACTAGCTTGGCTGATTCATTGATAAAAATAGGCAAGGTATGCTTGTCCGTTGTGGGCGGATTGTCATAGTCCAAACTTTTTGCAGGCGAAAGTACGATCAACATGGCAGAATATTCAAATTAAACGAATCTAAATAATACTGCTTTGAGACAAATACCGCTCCCTTCTCGCTTACCCAAAGTTGGCACCACTATTTTTACAGTGATGTCAGCCCTTGCCAATGAGCACAAAGCCATCAACTTGGGGCAAGGTTTTCCAGACTTTGATTGCGACCCAGCTTTACCAGAGGCCGTTTATAAAGCGATGTCTGAAGGTCACAATCAATACCCACCGATGGCCGGCATTGCACCCTTGCGCGAGGCGGTTAGTCAAAAGATAAGTGCCTTGTATGGTCATCACTATGATCCAGCCACTGAGATCACCATCACCGCTGGTGGTACTCAAGGAATTTTCACGGTGATTGCATGTGCCATCAATCCAGGAGATGAAGTGATTGTGATTGAGCCGGTCTACGACTCTTACATCCCTTCAATTGATACGGTTGGAGGCACAGCGGTGCCAGTTCAGCTGATTGTGAAGAGAAATGATGCTGGCGATATCACTGGCTATGAAATCCCCTGGGAGGCTATGGCAAAAGCCATCACACCTCGTACCAAAATGATCATGATCAACTCACCTCACAATCCAACAGGGATGGTGTGGCAGTCTGCTGACATTGATCGCTTGGCCGATTTGGTGAGAGACACTGATATTTTGATTTGCAGTGATGAGGTTTATGAGCACATGGTCTTTGATGGTAAAGACCATCAAAGCGTGGCACGCCATCCTGAATTAGCACAACGCAGCTTTGTTGTTTC
>JBFZCN010000016.1:0-2549 GCA_041307985.1 Burkholderiales bacterium | reverse complement strand
TCTTTGAATTGATGAAGCCAACTCTTTTTCAAGATCGACCTCCTGATTGGCTGTCAAACTGAATCCGTGGATCCACCAAGACATAGGCAATATCAGAAATTAATTTAGTGAATAAACCAATCAGAGTGAATAGATATAAAGTACCTAACACCACTGGGTAATCTCTTTTCATGACTGCTTCATAGGATAAGAGACCCAAGCCATCTAAAGAGAATAAAGTTTCAATTAACAGGGAACCTGTGAAGAAGGCCCCAATGAATGCCGATGGAAAACCTGTGACTAATGGAATCATCGCATTACGGAACACGTGCTTCCAGAGCACCATGTCTTCACTCAAACCTTTGGCTCTGGCAGTGATCACATATTGTTTGCGAATCTCTTCTAAAAAAGAGTTTTTAGTGAGCATGGTGATGACTGCAAAGTTACCCAACACAGATGCGGTGATCGGCAAAACCAAATGCCAAAAGTAATCCATGACCTTGCCAATCAAACTGAGCTCTGCCCAGTTATCAGAGGTCAAACCTCTTAAAGGAAATAGCTGGAAGAAACTACCACCCCCGAATAGCACCAGCAATAGAACACCCAATACAAATCCTGGGATCGCGTAGCCAATCAAAATCACCACGCTTGTTGCCGTATCAAAACGTGTACCAGCACGCACTGCCTTCTTAATGCCCAATGGAATTGATATCAGGTACGTGATCAAAAATGTCCAAAGCCCCAAACTGATCGAGACAGGCATTTTTGATAAAACAAGTTCCCCCACGCTTTTATGTTGGTAATAACTTTGACCAAGATCAAACATGGCAAAGCGACCCAACATATTGATATAACGCTCCCAAAGAGGCTGATCAAATCCATACAGGACTTTGATTTCTTTGAGGCGCTCTTCGTCAATGCCTTGGCGACCGCGATAAAAGTTACCGCCACCCGATGATTCAACCGCAGCAACACTGGCATCACCTCGGCCTTTGAGCTCAAGCATCATCTGCTCAACAGGTCCGCCCGGTACAAATTGAATCACCGCAAAAGTCAAAGTGATGACGCCCAAGAGTGTTGGGATCATCAATAAAATTCGTCTAGCGATGTATCGCCACAATGCACTGTTCATCGCGCCGCTCCTGCTTGAGAATTTGAGGGGGGATTGCGCCACCAAGTAGAAAGAATCCAGGATTCAGCTGCAAAATAATTAGGGGGTATTGAAAACCCCATGTCCGACTTGTATGACACCCGATGTGTGGCACTGTACCAGTGTGGCACGATGTAATAGCTGTGGGTCAAGACCCTGTCCAAAGCTCTTGTTGCAGTGATCAAGTCTTGTCTTGTTTGCGCTTTAACGATTGATGAAATCAACGCATCAACCACGGGTGACTGCACTCCAAGAATGTTGTCTGATCCCTTGGTAGTAGCAGATTGACTGCCATAACGATCCCATAATTCATTGCCAGGACTTTGCGAGTCAGGGAATTTCATGCTGGTCATTTGAAAATCAAATTCTTCCAAACGTTTTTGATACAAAGCGTAATCAGTGGTTCTCATATCCACTTTCATGCCCAGCTTTTCGAGATTTCGAACATAAGCAGTGACCAAGCGTGACATGGCGCCACCATCGTCCATGAACTCAAAACGAAATGCTTGTCCTTGGGCATTTCTTAAAGCGCCATCTTTATAGACCCAACCAGCTTGTGCCAATAACTCTCTGGCTTTTCTGAGGTTTTGGCGCAAGCTAGAAGGTTCTTCAGTGGTCACCGGCAAGAGCATCGGGCCCAATGCATTTTTAGGAAAATGCTGAGGGTAGGCTTTTTGCAAGGGTTCTAATAATTTTCTTTCTTGTGCGCTTGGCAAACTGCCAGCTTCATAAGATGCGCCTAGCTCACTGTTCGAGAAGTAGCTATCAATGCGATGGTACTGTCCATAAAACAGTTGACGGTTCATCCATTCGAAATCCAAAGCCAAGGTCAATGCTTGGCGAACGCGTTGGTCTTTGAATAATGGATGGCGTGTGTTCATCACAAAACCTTGCATCCCTGCGCCATTACGATGCTGGAAATGTTGTTTTTTCAAACTGCCATCTCTGAACTTGGGTCCAACATAACTCTTGGCCCAGTTCTTGGCTCGGTATTCAACCAATGTGTCGAACTCACCCGCTTTAAAAGCTTCTATTCTTGCTGTGTCATCTTTGTATAAACGGTAAGAAACTTTTTCGAAGTTAAAAAAGCCAACCCGTACATTCAGCTGAGCACCCCAATATTCTGGGTTTTTCTTGAACACCATATTTTTACCAATGTCATAACTCTCGATGAGGTATGGACCACTGGCAATTGGTTTTTCGAAAGTTAATTGATTGAATGGCTTGCCGGCGCCCTGAGCATCTTTGCCCCATTTTTCAGAAAAAATGGGCATGGATCCAACCAAAAGTGGTAACTCCGTATTTTTACGATGAAAGTCAAAACGAATCACTCGCTCAGAAATGATCACTGCTTGTTTGACATCCGCATAAACCGTTCTGAATTGCGGACTTGCCAATTTACTCATCAAAGTATCAAAAG
>JBFZCN010000015.1:0-2895 GCA_041307985.1 Burkholderiales bacterium | reverse complement strand
AAGCAATTCTTGATCATCATCGGTCCTTTGGTTTTCTTTGCGGTTGTAATGACATCCATGTACGGTGTCGCCACCAAGCCGGTTGAAGTTTCTTCAGCAGTGGTTGAGATGGTCAGTGATGGCGGCATGATGACTTTAGAGTCTGCAGAAGATTCGCCGCAAGCTGCAGCAGAAGGTGTTTCTTTGCCTCCGGGTGCTGAAGAAGAGGCGAAAGCGGCCAAGGCTGCACCTAATGCATCAAATCTTTCCTCTTCTGGTATGTCAGAAATTCCAACGAGTGATGGTGCTACTGCAGAGCGCGCACCCGTTCCAATGTGGTACTGGATTACTCTGGGCGTTGGTTTATTGATTGGCGCATTGTTCTATTACACACTAACTCTCAAGCGCCTAGAAATTTTCAAAATGTTATTGGGATCCTTCGTCCCATTAGCAGCTCTCATTTTGATCGTTTTGGGTGCGATTGTGTTTGGTTTGGCAACCCCAACTGAGGCAGCTGCCTTGGGTTCATTTGGCGGTTTTGTTTTGGCTTGGGCCTACAAACAACTCAATATGGAAGTGGTCAAAGAGTCTGTGTTCTTAACAGCTAAAACGAGCGCGATGGTTTGCTGGTTGTTCGTCGGATCATCGATTTTCTCAGCAGCCTTTGCCTTGCTGGGTGGTCAAGAGTTGATCGAGAAGTGGGTCTTAGGTCTTGGTTTATCAACAATTGAATTCTTGGTTCTTTCGCAGATCATCATCTTCTTGTTGGGCTGGCCACTAGAGTGGACAGAGATCATCGTGATTTTCATGCCGATCTTTATTCCATTGTTAAGTCACTTCCAGGTTGACCCATTGTTCTTTGGCTTATTGGTTGCCTTGAACCTTCAAACTGCATTCTTGTCACCTCCAGTGGCGATGGCGGCTTTCTACCTCAAAGGTGTAGCTCCGCCACACGTGACTCTCAACCAGATCTTTGCAGGCATGATGCCGTTTATGGCGATTCAAGTCCTTGCCTTGTTCTTGTTGTATATGTTCCCGGCCATTGGTATGTGGTTGCCAAGCGTGCTGTACAGCTAAAAAGATAGTTCTTTCAGTTAACAAACCCCGCTTTTGCGGGGTTTGTTTTTAATGTATGTAAAATGCTGACTTCGTTACAAAATAACGAATCAGCAGATGTGACATTGAAGTAGTTCAGAAGTAAAGCGGATGTAAAAATTACAACTATTTACGTCTACAATGACAAAAGTACTATGCCCGAGTGACGAAATAGGTAGACGTAAGGGATTTAAAATCCCTCGGCTTAAACAGCCGTGCCGGTTCGATTCCGGCCTCGGGCACCAGGCTTCTTAACAGCTAGGTGCTTTTGATGACAACAGTAAAAACTACTTTATCGCTTCAAAGAATGACCGCTAAAACTCGGCAGAGGATAGCGGTTTTTTTATGCCTGGGTGTTTTGGCTACGGTGTCATGGTGGCAAAGCGTTCAAGCACAACCTCAGCCTGCAGAAATCTTGGCGATTTATTTCACGCCTCCTGCCGGCGCAGCCTCTGGTTTGATCAAGCAAATTGATGGAGCAAAAAAATCAATCAAGGTCATGGCTTACGGCTTCACCGCTACCAATCTTGCAGAGGCCCTTGTGAGAGCGAAACGACGAGGCATTGATGTGACACTCATCCAAGACGAAAAAAGCGCTCAAAACAACCGTGAGACCCTGCCAATCCTATTGGCAGCCGGCATCGAAGTTCGCAGTGATGGCAAACACGCCATACAACACAATAAAGTGATGTTGATCGATGATGACATTGTGATCACTGGCAGTTACAACTTCACCAAATCAGCTGAAAAGCGCAATGCAGAAAACATCATGATTGTGCGCTCCACTTATGCCGCTAAAAGATACGCTGATAACTGGAAAATACATTGGGATCACTCTGAAAAAGTCACTGACTTGCCTCCAGCCAAAGCGAAACGTTAAGTTGACTTGATCATGAAGATGCGCAAAAAATCAGATTTACCCATCAAGATTTGTTTAACTTGTGGGCTTCCTTTCACTTGGCGCAAAAAATGGGAAAAGGTTTGGGAAGAAGTGAAATATTGCTCAGACCGCTGTCGAGCAAAGAAGTGATTCTGTTAATACAATCAAGACATGAAGAAACCTAGCATCGCTCCAGCGGATGTATCGCGCATCATTGAAATGGCCTGGGAAGATCGCACGCCATTTGATGCCATCATGCAAACCTATGGTTTGAATGAGTCACGTGTGATTGATTTGATGCGCCAAGAAATGAAGCCCAGTTCATTTCGGATGTGGCGCAAGCGCGTCACAGGCAGGGGTACCAAGCACGCTGCCTTGCGCAGCGGTGAAGTGAAGCGCGCTTACTGCCCAACTCAATACAAGCCTAAATAAATATTCCTACAAAAGCTGGAATCATCATCTGAGCAAAATTCAATTAGGCTCTGTCACAAACCCTATTTTTGTTAATCCTGAACGTTTGGCCGTCGATAAAACCTGCGCAACAGATTCATAACGAACATTTTTATCCGCCTTGAGTTGCACTTCAGGTTGAGGAGACTTCTTCGCTGCTGTTTGAGCATAAATCGCTAAAGTATTCAAATCGATTGGAGAGCTGTTCCAAAACACTTGGCCATTAGCAGCAATGCTCAGATTGATAGATTCAGGTTTGATGTCATTGCGTTGACTGCTGGCTTGCGGCAAGTCTACTTTGACAGCATGTTGCATCACCGGAATAGTGATCATGAAAACGATCAACAAAACCAACATCACATCCACCAAAGGTGTCATATTGATTTCAGCCATCGGTGGGCTGTCATCATCTCCGATTGGTTCGTTACCAAAGGCCATGATCAATCCTGAGAGTTGGTGCGGGTGTTGTTGGAGCCGCTAGATCCACCCAC
>JBFZCN010000014.1:0-2589 GCA_041307985.1 Burkholderiales bacterium | reverse complement strand
CACAAGATTCAGGTCCCTATTTTTGCGATGACCACCAAATTGGCCAGCCAAAGAGCGATGGCGCTATACAGAAACGTACATCCTTTGCATTTGGATACCAGCAATGACAGGGACACTGCTTTAGAGCAAGCAGAGGCAAGAATTAAAAAATTGGGTGTTGTTGCCACTGGTGATGCCATTGTTTTGACTGTCGGTGAACCGATGGGACAAGTTGGCGGAACGAACACGCTCAAGATTGTGAATGTGAAATAAATTTTAATTTAAGGAAATAGACATGGCTCTTGTATCTTTGCGCCAATTATTGGACCACGCTGCTGAGAATGCTTATGGGTTACCAGCATTCAATGTGAATAATCTTGAACAGGTGCAAGCCATCATGGCAGCTGCCGATGAGGTCAATGCACCAGTCATCATGCAAGCTTCAGCTGGTGCACGTAAATATGCTGGCGAAGCATTTTTACGCCACTTGATCGATGCTGCAGTTGAGGCATACCCGCATATTCCGGTGGTGATGCACCAAGACCACGGTCAAAGCCCAGCTGTTTGTATGGCGGCGATTCGTTCCGGTTTCACATCAGTGATGATGGACGGCTCTTTGATGGCCGATGGTAAGTCAGTTGCCTCATATGAATACAACGTCGCCGTGTCTCAAGAGGTGGTGAAGTTTGCCCATTCGATTGGTGTAACTGTTGAAGCTGAATTAGGTGTTCTAGGTTCTTTAGAAACCATGATGGGTGATAAAGAAGATGGTCACGGTGCTGAAGGTGCGATGACTCGTGAACAATTGTTGACCGATGTTGAGCAAGCTGCTGATTTCGTGAAACAAACACAATGTGATGCATTAGCAATTGCGATTGGTACCAGTCACGGAGCTTATAAATTCACCAAAAAACCTACAGGTGACATTTTGGCGATTGAACGCATCAAAGAAATCAATCGGCGCATTCCAAATACCCATCTTGTGATGCATGGTTCATCCAGCGTACCGCAAGAGTTACTCGCCATCATTCGTGAGTTTGGCGGTGATATGAAAGAAACCTACGGTGTGCCCGTTGAAGAGATTCAGCAAGGCATCAAGCACGGTGTTAGAAAAATCAATATTGATACAGATATTCGTTTGGCCATGACTGCTGCGATTCGTAAATATTTATTTGAAAACCCAGGCAAGTTTGATCCACGTGATTATTTGAAGCCTGCGCGCGAAGCTGCTAAAGAGATTTGCAAAGCACGCTATTTGGCCTTTGGTTGTGAAGGCCAGGCTGGCAAGATCAAATCAATTCCTTTGGAACAAATGGCTGATCGTTACAAAAGCGGCCAGTTAGCCCAATTAGTTAAATAAGGTTTTCATGCAAGCTCTTTACGAATCCTCAATCAAATCGTTGCCATTAATCTCAAAAGGCAAGGTAAGAGATATTTACGCGATTGGCGATGACCAACTATTGATGGTGACCACTGATCGCTTATCGGCATTTGACGTTGTCATGGGCGAGCCTATTCCTGGTAAAGGCATTGTTCTCAATGAGATGGCGAATTTTTGGTTTGGCAAATTAAGCCACGTGATTCCTAATCACTTGACGGGTATCGATCCATGTTCAGTGGTGGCAGCTGATGAAGTGAACCAAGTCAAGAGTCGCGCCGTCGTGACAAAGCGTTTGAAGCCGATCATGGTTGAAGCAGTGGTGCGTGGTTATTTATCTGGCAGTGGCTGGAAAGATTATCAAGAAACGGGTTCCATCTGTGGCATTCAATTGCCTGCTGGTTTAAAAAATGCACAACAGTTGCCTGAGCCAATTTTTACGCCAGCAGCCAAAGCAGATGTTGGTGAGCACGATGAAAACATTTCTTATGCTGAAGTTGAGAAACGGATTGGCCAAGAGTTGGCAGCAAAAATCAAAAACGTCAGTATTCGTTTGTATAAAGAAGCATCTATTTATGCGGCAAGCAAAGGCATCATCATTGCTGATACCAAATTTGAATTTGGTTTAGATGAAAATAATTCTTTGGTATTGATGGATGAAGTTTTGACCGCTGACTCATCTCGTTTTTGGCCAGCAGCTTCTTACCAAGTAGGATCGAATCCGCCATCATTCGATAAGCAGTTTGTGCGTGACTGGCTAGAGGCCGCAAGGCTAAATGGTCAGCCATGGAACAAGTCTGCGCCTGCACCAAAGTTACCTGAAGATGTGATTGAAAAAACGGCCGCTAAATACCGTGAAGCCCTAGAAACACTGACTGCTTAATTGCTCGATGAAAAGCAAAAAGGAAAAATGATGAGTCAAAAACCAATTGTTGGAATCTTGATGGGTTCAAATTCTGATTGGGACACCATGCAGAATGCAGCTCAAACTCTCACTGATTTTGGAGTTACGTTTGAAGCAAAAGTAGTTTCTGCGCATCGCATGCCTGATGATATGTTTGCTTATGCTGAAACAGCTGCAGAGCGCGGTATCAAGGCAATCATTGCTGGCGCTGGTGGCGCCGCTCATTTGCCAGGTATGTTGGCGGCAAAAACAATTGTGCCTATTTTTGGTGTTCCCGTTGCTTCAAAGCATTTAAGTGGCGAAGATTCACTTTTATCCATTGTGCAAA
>JBFZCN010000013.1:0-3536 GCA_041307985.1 Burkholderiales bacterium | reverse complement strand
GTTTTAGAGTGCTCAGGTGCTTTTACTTCAAAAGAAAAAGCCATGGTGCACATTCAGCAAGGCGCCAAGAAAGTTGTTATTTCTGCTCCTGGTGAAAAGGACGTGGATGCCACGATTGTTTATGGTGTGAACCATCAAGTGCTTAAAGCCAGCGATCAAGTGGTTTCTAATGCCAGTTGCACCACCAATTGTTTGGCGCCAATTGTTAAACCATTGTTGGATTCTATTGGTATTGAATCAGGTTTGATGACCACGATTCATGCGTACACCAATGACCAGGTTCTAACGGATGTGTATCACAAGGACATGCGCCGTGCCCGTTCAGCCACGATGAGCATGATTCCTACAAAAACAGGTGCTGCGGCAGCGGTTGGTTTGGTATTGCCAGAATTGCAAGGTAAGTTTGATGGTTTCGCGATGCGTGTACCAACGATCAATGTGTCTGTGGTTGATTTGACATTCACACCAAGCAAAGCAACCTCAGTGGAAGAAGTGAATGAGCTCATTAAGAAAGCCAGTGAGAATGGCCCATTAAAAGGTATCTTGGGCTACAACACCTTGCCTTTGGTTTCTATTGATTTCAATCATGACCCACGCCCAAGTATTTTTGACAGCACTCAAACGCGTGTGTCTAAAGATGGCAAATTGGTCAAGGTATTATCTTGGTATGACAACGAATGGGGATACAGCTGTCAGATGTTGAGGGTGACCAAGGCACTGATGTCTGTTTAATTAATTTGGATAGCAAAGACCAGCCGCTTATTGAAGATATCCGACTATTGGGTCGGATCTTGGGTGATACCATCCGCTTGCAAGAGGGGCGGGATTCTTTTGAAAGAGTTGAATTTATTCGTCGTTTAAGCGTGGCATATCGTCGTGACGCGAATGAGGTAGCTGGTAAAAAATTAGAAAAATATCTTAAAAAGCTCAAGTCAGATGATGCGGTCTCGGTTATTCGAGCATTTAGTTATTTTTCGCATCTGGCAAATATTGCAGAAGATTTGCACCGCATGCGCCGTCGTAAAGCGCGCGAGCAAGATGGATACATAGGTCTTAAAGGTCAAGATGGCTCCCTTGAGAAAAGTTTTGCTTTGCTCAAGAAGCAGGGTTTACCAATCAAAGATATTCATTCTGCAGTTCAAGAATTTCATATATCACCGGTTCTGACTGCTCATCCTACTGAGGTTCAGCGAGCTAGCTTACTTGATGCTGAGCGAGATATTTTGGATCTTTTGTCACATAGAGAGGTCTTGAGTAATCCAAGAGATCTGGCCGCCAATGAAAAATTATTGCGTGCTAAGGTTTCACAACTTTGGCAAACACGCCTATTACGTTTTTCAACACTGACTGTACAAAATGAAATCGATAATGTGCTGTCTTACTATCCAAGAACTTTGCTAGCTGCTGTCCCCCGTTTGTATGAGGACATTGAAGACTTGCTCAAGACAGATCAGATAGCGCCGATGTTACAGATGGGGCATTGGATTGGTGGGGACCGTGATGGAAATCCCTTTGTGACTGATAAAACGATGACTTATGCCCTTAAAAGGCAAAGCCATGTCATCTTTAAATATTACTTGAACGAGTTAGAGTTATTGGGTAAAGAGTTGTCAATGTCGACTCGCTTGGTATCTGTCAGTAAAGAGCTTATGCAGTTAGCGGATGAGTCTGGAGATCAGCAAGAGCATCGACAAGATGAGCCCTATAGACGAGCCCTGATTGGCGTTTACCGTCGAATCATGGCGAGCATGTTTCGTTTGTCTAGCAAGGCCAATGTTGAGTTCACCTCGGCAGCTAGATTAGGAGAGGGTAAGCCTTACGCTGATGCCCAAGAATTTATTCGTGATTTGTTGGTTATCAAACAATCATTGTTAAAACATCATGGTGATTTGATTGTTCATTTACGTTTGAAAACATTGATGCGTGTGGCCACTGTATTTGGCTTTCATTTGGCCACTTTGGATTTAAGACAAAGCTCAGATAAACATGAAGGGGCGGTTGCTGAGCTTCTTGAGAAGTCTGGTGTTGAGACATCTTATAAAGAATTGAGTGAGTCAGATAAGCGAGCATGTTTACTTAAGGTGCTGTCAGACCCGCGTCCATTAAAAGTCCCTAATATTCAGTATAGTTCTCAGACTCAATCTGAGTTAGATGTTTTTGATGCGGCCAAAACAATCATTGAGTCTTATGGTCGAGATGCTATTCGTCAACACATCATCAGTCATACTGAATCAGTCAGCGATTTACTTGAACTTTTAGTTTTGCAAAAAGAAGCCAGCTTATTGCAAGGCTCTTTGGCAAAAGGTCATTTGGCACTTATACCGGTACCTCTATTTGAAACCATTCATGATTTAGAGCAAGCTGCTCAAATCATGAAAGAGTTCTATGCATTACCGCACATAGCAGATTTGATTGCGCGCAGTGGCAATACCCAAGAAATCATGTTGGGGTATTCAGATAGCAATAAAGACGGTGGTTATCTGACCAGTAACTGGTCCCTCTATCAAGCCACAGAAGAGTTAGTGCAGTTATTCAAGCAATATCAAGGTATTAAATTACGTTTATTCCACGGCAGAGGTGGTACTGTTGGTCGAGGCGGTGGCCCAAGCTACGAGGCAGTTTTATCCCAAGCACCAGGTTCAGTGGCGGGGCAAATTCGTTTGACTGAACAAGGGGAGGTGATCGCAAGTAAATACTCTCATCAAGACATGGCCAGACGTAATTTAGAGGCTTTATTTTCAGCCACCCTCGAAGCTACCTTGATTAAAAATAAACAAAAAATTCCAGAAGAATTTAAAAAGATTGCGCAAGTATTATCAAGCTCAAGCAATAAGGCTTATAAAAAATTAGTTTATGAAAATGATTCCTTTGCTGATAATTTTTTTGCCATCACTCCCATCAGTGAAATTGCCCACTTAAATTTAGGATCTCGTCCAGCCTCTAGAACAGGTAGTAAGCGCATTGAAGATTTGCGAGCGATACCTTGGAGTTTTTCTTGGGGGCAAAGTCGAATCATGTTGCCAGCCTGGTATGGTTTCGGTAGTGCGATAGAAGAATTCTTATCAAGTAATAAAGTTAAAAATCGACAATTGTTAAGAAAAATGTATGCCGAATGGCCATTTTTTAAATCGCTCCTATCGAATATGGATATGGTGATGGCGAAAGCGGACATGGGGATTGCAAAGCGCTATATGACTTTGAATCCTGATTGGCGTTCAGGCAAGAAAATCAGTCAAGCAATTGAGGAAGAGTGGAATCGAACAGTGGCTGCGTTAGAGGCAATCACTCAAGAAAAAAATCGCCTCAGCCAAAACCCAAGCTTGGCTCGATCTATTAAGCATCGTTTCCCCTACATTGACCCATTGAATCATCTACAAATTGAACTGATTCGTCGTTGGCGAAATGGTCAGCAAGACGATCGAACCAGGTTGGGCATTCATTTAAGTATCAATGGCATTTCTGCTGGTTTAAGAAATACTGGATAAGTTATTCATACGAGCCAACACTGTCAATTTATAGAAACATCAAACCAAAGG
>JBFZCN010000012.1:0-5651 GCA_041307985.1 Burkholderiales bacterium | reverse complement strand
ATTAAATTCTGGATACTTCTTCAAGGCATTGACAGCTGCTTTGATCAAGAAAGCCAACATGGTGACTTTGATGCCTTGCTTTTCATTGTCCTTATTTGTCATCACGCGAAAAGCTTCTAAGTCAGTGATATCAGCATCCTCGTGATAAGTCACAGCTGGAATCATGACCCAGTTGCGAGACAAGTTGGCAGCCGATAATTTTTGAATACGCGACAGCGGCTTGGTTTCTGTTTCACCAAACTTGCTGAAATCAATTTTTGGCCACGGCAATAAATTCAAGCCACCAGATGCTGCTACTGGAGCGCCTGCCGGAGATGCTGCTTGTCCAGTCATGATGTTTTTCACATACGCCTGAACATCTTCTTGAGAAATTCTGCCTTTTAATGAAGTCCCGATCACCTTGGTCACATCAACGCCGAGTTCTCTGGCGTATTTACGAACTGATGGGCTTGCATGGCTGATAGCGCCTGTTGATGGAACAGATTCACTGCGAGGCGCTGATGCTTGCGGTGCGCTCTTAGCGGGTGCTGGGGAGCTTCCCACTGGAGCGACTGGTGCAGCTGGAGCTTTGCTTGGAGCTGAGGTCTGCGCTGCACCTGCAGCTGAAGATTCCAAAATCACCACCAAGTCACCCTCAGAGATGCTATCCCCTACTTTTACTTTGACTTCTTTGACCACGCCAGCATGTGATGAAGGAACGTCCATGGTGGCCTTGTCTGATTCCAGGGTCACCAATGATTGTTCTTTTTCAATCACATCACCAGGCTTCACGTGAACTTCAATCACAGGAACACCTTTGTAATCACCAATATCCGGAACGTTGACGTTCACCAAACCGCCGGCTACTTGAGTCGCTGCAGGTGCCGCTGCTTTTTGTGGAGCAACTGGAGCAGGACTTGGAGCAGAGGGTGCGGCAGGCTTCGCTGAAGATGAAGAGGATTCCTCTAAGAGAATCACGACATGACCTTCGGAGATGTTGTCGCCTACTTTTACTTTGACTTCTTTGACCACGCCAGCATGCGATGAAGGAACATCCATGGTGGCTTTATCTGATTCCAAAGTGACCAATGATTGTTCTTTTTCAATCACGTCACCAGGCTTCACATGGACCTCGATGACTGGAACGCCGTCATAATCTCCAATATCAGGAACTTTGATTTCTATCACTTGGCTCATCTTAGTTTCCTCACACAGTCATTGGATTTGGTTTTTTAGGATCAAGGCTGTATTTCTTAATGGCCTATGCAACTTTTTTGTGATCAATCAGACCTTCATCAGCCAGTGTCTTGAGCGCTGCCACAGTGACCCAGCGACGATCCACCTCGAAGAAATGACGAAGCTTCTCACGTGTATCAGAACGACCATAACCATCTGTGCCTAACACCGTGTATCTCTTGCCGATGTTTTGAATCGCTGGTCTGATTTGTTCCGGGAACAAACGCACATAGTCAGTGGCAACAATCACTGGACCCGTGGTGTCTTTTAATAATTTCTCAACATGAGACAGAACCGGCTTATCAGTTGGATTCAACATGTTTTGACGTGATACGGTATTCCAGTCACGGCCTAATTCAGTGAAGCTTGGGCAGCCCCAAATGTCAGAAGCAACACCCCAATCGTCACGCAACATATTGGCAGCTTCAATCACTTCACGAAGAATCGTGCCACTACCCAACAGCTGAACTCTTAGCTTGGCTTTTGCATCACCAACACTCATCAAACGATACATGCCTTTCAAGATGTCATTCTCAGCGCCCTTAGGCATTGCTGGATGTGAGTAGTTTTCATTCATCAAGGTGATGTAGTAATAGACGTCATCCTGATTGGTCATCATGCGACGCATACCATCTTGAATGATGACGGCTAATTCAAAAGCGAAGGTTGGGTCATAACTGATGCAGTTTGGAATCGCTCCGCTCCATAAATGACTATGGCCATCTTCGTGCTGCAAACCTTCACCGTTCAATGTGGTTCTACCAGCTGTACCACCCAATAAGAAGCCACGACTGCGCATATCGCCAGCAGCCCAAGCTAAATCACCGATGCGTTGGAAACCAAACATTGAATAGAAAATATAGAAGGGCAACATTGGCACGCCGTGTGTTGAATAGGACGTTGCCGCAGCAATCCAATCACACATCGCTCCTGCTTCGTTGATACCTTCTTGCAAAATTTGACCGTGCTTGTCCTATTTGTAGAACATCAGCTGATCATGGTCCTGCGGTGTGTATAGCTGGCCTAACTGGTTCCAAATACCTAATTGACGGAACATACCTTCCATACCAAAAGTTCTAGATTCATCAGGAACAATCGGCACCACACGTTTACCAATGGTTTTATCTTTTACAACCATGTTCAACATACGAACAAAAGCCATCGTTGTTGAAATTTCACGGCCCTCAACAGTTGCTTCAAGTAATGGAGCAAATACTTCAAGCTTTGGAACTTCTAAGCTTTCCGCTTTGGCTCTGCGCTGTGGCAAATAACCACCTAACTCCATGCGGCGCTCACGCATGTAATTCAACTCCGGACTACCCTCTTCAAACTTCACCAAAGGTAATTCTTCCAACTTATCATCAGGTACTGGAATCTTGAATTGATCTCTGAAGGCTTTGATGTCTTCAATATTCATTTTCTTGGCTTGGTGAGCAATGTTCATACCCTGACCTGAGCCACCCATGCCGTAACCTTTGATGGTTTTTGCCAAAATAACAGTGGGTTGATTTTTATGATTTGCTGCCGCGTGGAATGCTGCATAAACTTTGTGTGGATCGTGACCACCACGATTCAGATTCCAAACATCTTCATCGCTCCAATCAGCAACCAAAGCTTCTAATTCAGGCGTGTTGAAAACAATCTTTCTGACGTATGCACCACTCTTGGCTTTCATGGTCTGATATTCACCATCCACGATTTCGCCAAGACGCTTCATCAAAATACCCTTTTTATCTCGGGCAAATAAAGCATCCCAATGAGTACCCCAGATGAGTTTGATCACATTCCAACCAGCGCCCCTGAATTCAGATTCCAACTCTTGGATGATCTTTCCGTTACCACGCACTGGGCCATCTAAACGCTGCAAATTACAGTTGATGACAAAACATAGATTGTCTAAGTTTTCTCTACCTGCCATACCAATGGCACCCAATGATTCAGGCTCATCCGTCTCACCATCACCCAAGAATGCCCAAACTTTTCTTCCTTCGGTTTTGGCCATGCCGCGGTCTTGTAAGTACTTCATAAAACGGGCTTGGTAAATCGCCATGATTGGGCCTAAGCCCATGGACACTGTAGGGAACTGCCAAAAATCTGGCATCAACCAAGGATGCGGATAACTTGAAATACCTTTGCCATCGACTTCTTGACGGAAGTTATTTAAATTTTCTTCTGTTAAGCGTCCCAGCATATAAGCACGAGCGTAAACACCTGTGGCAACGTGACCTTGCACAAAGACCAAATCACCGCCATGGCTATCAGATGGTGCATGCCAGAAGTGATTGAAACCAACGTCGTACAAAGTGGCAGCTGACTGAAATGATGAGATGTGCCCACCAACGTTGGTATCTTTATTGGCCTTTAAAACCATCGCCATAGCATTCCAACGGGTGTACGAGCGAATCTTGTGCTCGATCTCTTGATCACCAGGAAGTCTGGCTTGCTGTTCCACGGGGATGGTATTGATATAAGGAGTTTCCGCATGAAATGGTTGCACAACTCCACTTACACGCGCATGCGATATCTGCTCGTCAATTAAGAATGCAGCACGATCCACACCCCCTTGTTGGATGACACCATTTAATGCATCAATCCATTCTTTGGTTTCAATCGGATCGATATCCTGAGAGCCATTAGCCCCTGTTTGTTGATTCGGTAGATCAGCCATGCTTGTCTCCTGGTTACTTCGCTCTATTTTTAGGGCTAAGCCCTTTTCTGTCTTGACCAAATTCTAAAAACACCACATTGCTGGAGCAAGCAATATTTCACATAACGAAGTTATTTATCACTATATGGGATTATGTTGCGTGGCAATATGATCAAAAATAGAAAAAATTAAGAGCTTCAGTATCGTCCCGAATTACACTCTAAGATTGCATGGTTTTCCCTAAGTAAATAAGTAATCATTTGAAAAACGTAATTAATCAATATCTTGGTGAGGCCATCAAGAAATACAGATCAAAAGCCCTTAAACAAAGAGCCAGGTCTTATGCTTTTCTATATATACCGGTATTGGCCATTGTGTTGTTCACATGCGCAATGGGGCTGATTCTATGGACTCTTAATTACCAGGATAAAAATCAACAGCAATACACGCTTTATCGTGAGAGTGCCTTTGCAAAGCAAAGGATATTGCTTCGTTTTGCAGCTAATGAAGATGCCATCTTGGAATTAAGCCGTGAAATCAGCAACTCAGCCAATCGGGCTCAGTACCCATCGTCATTTTTCAAACTATCTACCAAACTAATTCAAGACAGCCCAGAAATTTTGCAATTGCGTTGGTTGGATAACAAACAAAATCGAATGGCCATACTGCCAAATAATCCGATGCACTCCAAATGGTCGGAAAGAACTTCAATCAAATCGGTGTTGGATACCGAATTAAACACAATTTTTTCTGAGGCGGCTGAATCGAATAAAGCCACTTACGGAAAAATGTTGCGTTTTCATCCAGCAGAAAATGAAGTTGCCAATACTGATAGACAATTTGTATTTTGGCATGTGACCCCCATCATTCAAAATGGCTCAGTTATTGGGGGCATTGCAACTCTTTACTCTGGAAAAAGAATCCTGCAACACATGGTTCCAAGTGAACTAAACGGTCTTTATCGTTTTGCACTATTAGATAGCTCAGGCAAGGAAATGGTCAGCTCAAACCCAAAACGAGCCAGCTCGAGATCCCTAGAGCACAGTGTGACCTTGGATAAAACACCAACTCCACTGACCTTACATGTCAGCACCTATCCGCCACCAACGAACCTCACTTATCGCACATTGCTATGGCTCGTGGTTGGCTTAAGCAGTTTTGTTTTATGGAGCTTGTGGTCTGTTTGGAAACAAACCTCCAAACGTTATTCAATTCAAAAAGATTTGCAAACTGAAACTAATTTCAGGCGCGCCATGGAAGAGTCAATCACGATTGGCATGAGAGCGCATGACATGGAAGGAAAGATCACCTATGTGAATCCAGCCTTTTGTGAAATGACAGGCTGGACAAGGCACGAGCTCATTGGCATGTCACCGCCATTTCCTTTTTGGCCTTCAGAATTAGTTCCTGAGCTGACCAAAAAGATGGCAGTTGCATTAAAAGGTAATTCACCAAAAGCTGGTTTTGAAGCTGTCCTACAAAAGAAGAATGGCGTCAAAATAAGTACCAGAACTTTTGTATCTCCTTTGATTGATGAGAAAGGCGAGCAATCTGGCTGGATCAGTTCAATTGTTGATATCTCAGAGCCCATCAAGGCCCGACAAGAATTGGCTTTGGCTCAAGAGCGATTTACCACAGTGCTCGAAAGTCTTGATGCTGCGGTTTCAGTCATTTCATTGCAAAGTGGACAACTTTTATTTGCCAACAGGTATTACAGAGAAACCTTTGGAAATACAACAAAGGCTCATCTGGACTTGGCGGGCCATGAAATCGACCCTGAAGACATGGA
>JBFZCN010000011.1:0-10996 GCA_041307985.1 Burkholderiales bacterium | reverse complement strand
CGGCCTGTCAAAATTTTATGCGGGTAACTTTGATGACCAACATCCCAAATCAAGCGGTCATAAGGTGTTTGAAACACGTAATGCAAAGCAACAGTTAATTCAACAGTGCCCAAATTAGAAGACAGGTGTCCGCCAGTCTTTGAAACAGAATCCAGCAAAAATTCGCGCAACTCTGCAGCAAGCTCTGGTAATTGATCTCGACTTAATGCTCGTAAATCTTTTGGATCATCAATTGTTTTAAGTAAATCAGTCATAAGTTATTTTAATTGGAGTCGTCACTACAGCCGTCAGTTCTCTCTATTCACCACTTTACTCGCAATGGCTCTTAATAGATCAGCATTGTCGCCCCAAATGCTCAGACTATCGAGGGCTTCTTCATGCAATTTTGCTGCAAACTCTCTTGCCCCAGACAAACCCATCATAGAAACAAATGTTGGTTTATTCGCAGCAGCATCTTTTCCGGCAGTTTTACCCAAAGTTTGACTGTTTGAACTTGCATCCAACACATCATCAACTACTTGAAAAGCCAAACCTAAAGCACTAGCAAATGCATCTAGGGATTTTTTTTCTTGCTCATTCAAATGAATCGCCATCGCACCGATTTGTACAGACGCTCTTAGTAGAGCTCCTGTTTTCAACAGGTGCATCTGCTCTAGTTCTTGTTGCGTTAACTGTTTTCCAACACTCGCCAAATCAATGGCTTGACCACCAGCCATACCAACCATGCCGCCAGCAATACTCAGACTTGTGATCACTTGTACTTTCTGAGCGTCGTTGAGTGCACTTTGGGCAATCAATTGAAACGCCATGGTTTGCAGCGCATCACCTACCAATAAAGCACTGGCTTCATCAAACGCTTTATGAACCGTGGGTCTGCCACGACGCAGATCGTCGTTATCCATGCAAGGCAAATCATCGTGAACCAATGAATACGTATGAAACAACTCCACAGCAACTGCACAGGCGTCAAGCCCGGCCACCTGATCTAACTCTTTGCCAGACAGACTTGCTGTTGCGTAAATCAATAATGGTCTGACTCTTTTACCGCCCCCTGTGGCGGCATAGTGCATGGCAGACTTCAAGCCTGATGCAACTGAAACTTGATCATCCAAAGATCTCAGGATGGCCTGATCCACACGCTCTATTGAACGTTGCAACCAAACAGAAGTTGATTCACCCAGCTTCAAACTATCCCCACCCCTTATTCCCTTGTCCTTAGTCCTTAGTTCTTAGCCTTGAACTATCTTCACCTGTTGCTCAACTTGCTCTAAAACATGTTGGCAATGCTTCAACAATTCAGCGCCGCGTTTATAAGCGGTCAAGGTATCTTCTAAACTTAACTTGCCCGATTCCATGGTCGCAATCAAACCTTCGAGCTCAGATACCGCGTCCTCATAACGAAGATCGGCACCCAAAGAAGTGGAAGAAGCAGAAGCAGCTTCAGCGCCAGTCTTTTTAGGCATAAAAATCCTTTTTATTTGATAAAAAACAATTCACTCATCGATTTTAAGGCTTTAGGGACGGTTATAATCTTTTTCCCTATCCAATATCGACCCGTCGATGGTTGGATTGGTTATTCCGCTTAGCTTCGGCTGACTTTTTTCGGGGGTGGGAAGAATGACTAATCTAGCTAGCGCGCAGCATCTTGCGCAGTCAAAGCTACAACTGCCAGTATCGGCTTATTTTGATGCCGAGCTGTATCAACGAGAAATCGACCTACTTTTCAAGCAGGGGCCCGGTTACGTCGGTCACGAGCTCATGGTCCCAGAAATTGGTGACTATCAAACTTTAAGTGCAGAGAATGAAGGTCGCGTCTTGATTCGCAATGATCAAGGAATTGAACTGCTTTCCAATGTGTGCCGCCACCGTCAAGCCATCATGCTCAACGGACGAGGCCACGTTGATAACATCGTTTGCCCATTACATCGCTGGACCTACAAAACAGATGGCACTCTATTGGGCGCACCACACTTTGATGATCAACCTTGCTTAAATTTGGGCAAGAGCCCTTTGCAAAATTGGCAAGGTCTTTTATTTGAAGGTCCAAGAGATGTTCACTCTGACTTGATGAACATGGGCATTTCAAAAGATTTGGATTTTTCTGGATACATGCTAGATCACGTCGAAGTCCATGAATGCAATTACAACTGGAAAACATTCATTGAGGTCTACCTCGAGGACTATCACGTTGAGCCGTTCCATCCTGGTTTAGGCAAATTTGTTTCTTGCGAAGATTTATCTTGGCAATTTGGTGACTGGTTCAGTGTTCAGACGGTTGGCATTAAAAATCAACTGAAGCACGCTGGCTCACCAACTTATCAACGTTGGCACGATGCCGTGTTGAAAACGCATCCAGGGAAAATGCCCAAGCATGGCGCTATTTGGTTAACTTACTTCCCCAACATCATGGTTGAGTGGTATCCAGGAGTTTTATGTGTCTCAACACTGCAACCCATGGACGTGAACAAAACAAGAAACATCGTTGAGTTTTATTACCCAGAAGAACTTGCTCTGTTTGAGCGCGAGTTCATTGAAGCAGAGAGAGCTGCTTATATGGAAACATGCATCGAAGATGATGAAATTGCAGAGCGCATGGACCAAGGTAGAAAAGCTCTTCTTGATCGAGGTGTGAATGAAGTGGGCCCATACCAAAGCCCCATGGAGGATGGTATGCAACACTTCCACGAGTGGTACAGAAAAGCGATGTCCTACAAGTAAATAGGCAAAGGATTGATGATGTTATTGATTGAAGCTGCACAGTTAAAAAATAATTTGGCATCAGACAAAGATATTTTGTTATTTGATTGCCGCTTTGATCTCACCAACCCCAAGGCAGGTCATGGATCTTATTTAGATGGCCATATTCCATCGGCCGTCTATGTTGATGTTGATCATGATTTGGCTGCCGAGAAAAACGGTCAGAATGGTAGGCACCCTCTACCAACGATTGAGCAGTGGGTGAAAACATGCGCGAGCCTTGGCATCACAAAAGATAGCGACATCATCATTTACGATAATCAGTCTTGTATGTATGCCGTCAGAATGTGGTGGATGTTAAGAGCCACGGGTCATAAGAACGTTCGCCTACTGAATGGTGGCTATGCATCTTGGTTGGCCGCTGGTTTTCCAAGTGAGAAAACTGAAAATCAAAGACCGAATACTCCTGCTGCATCGAGCATGACTGAAACTACTGCTTATAAGGATGCGCTTTTAGCTTCAGACATTCTTAACAACCTATCCAATAAAAAATTCGTGGTCTTGGATGCGCGATCAGCTGATCGCTTTCGTGGAGAAAATGAAACACTTGACCCTGTGGGCGGACACATCCCGGGCGCAATCAATCGTTTCTTCAAACAAAATCTTGATACCAATGGTCAATTCAAGTCGGCTGATGTCTTAGCAAAAGAGTTCGCAGATTTGCTTGGTGAAACTCCAAGCGAATCCATCATTCACCAATGCGGTTCAGGCATCACTGCTTGCCACAATATGTTTGCAATGGAATTAGCTGGCCTGAAATCATCAATGATTTACCCAGGCAGTTGGAGCGAGTGGTGTGCAGATCCAGCTCGCCCCATTGAGAAATAAACCACTTAAGTTTTTAGCTCAGTAGTCGCTTAGAAGTCTTAATGACTATGGCCTAAGTGCCCAAGCTCAGAAATAAACAATACCAAAATCACGCCAAGAACAATCAAGAAGATTTGCTCAAGCGACTCCTTGAGTTTTGGTCGCCTGTGCATCTGTGGCATCAAATCACTCACAGCGATGTAAATGAAGCTACTTGAAGCCAATACGATGACGTAAGGGATCAATACCTGCGCACTATCTAAGAAGAAGTAACCAAGCACGCCGCCAATCACCGCCATCATGCTAGAAATGAAGTTATAGAGCAAAGCTTTTGCTTTACTAAAACCAGCATTCAACAAAACAATGAAGTCGCCAATCTCTTGAGGTATCTCATGCAAAACAATCGCAACGGCAGTCAAAACTCCAATTTGCGGATCGACCAAAAATGCAGCTGCAATCAAAATGCCATCAGCGAAATTATGAAAACCATCGCCCAACAAAATAACCCAACCACTCTTACCAGCAGACTCGGCATCATGCCCATGGTGGTGTCCATGGCCATCGTGCTCGTGATGATGACTGTGCCTTAACAGCGCAGCCTTCTCCAGAATAAAGAAGCCCAATAATCCTGCGAGCAATGTAATAAACAAAGAAGAAATATCAGCATCAGGAGTCATAAAGGCTTCTGGCAAGGAATGCAATAAAGCAGTCGCCAATAACACCCCGACCGACAAACTCACCATCCTATTGACCATCTTTGAAAGAACAGTCAAAGATAGGCTCGCTGCAGCAGAGATACTCAATATCCCAGCCACCGTGGTGGCCAGGATGATCCAAAACAATGTCATACAACCCCTTGTTGCTTAAACCAAGCTAAGCACTTGTCCCAACCATCTTTTGCTGGGCCTTCACGATAAGTGGCTCGGTAATCCGCATGGAAAGCATGAGGTGCATCCGGATAAATTTCAAAACGAGAAGTTTGCGCAGCTTTATTATTTTTAGCCGCAGCCAAAGCTTGCTTCATTTGATCAACGCTCTCAAGAGAGATACCTGTGTCAGCGCCGCCATACAAACCTAGAACAGGCGCCTTCATTTGCGCTGCTAGGTCTACTGGGTGCAATGGGTTGTTAGGAGTCTTGTCTCCAATCACGCGACCATACCAAGCGACACCAGCTCGCATTTGCGGAATTTGCGCACAGGCTAACCATGTGATGCGACCACCCCAACAAAAACCAGTGATACCCACTCGCTTCACGTCGCCACCGTTTTTACCAGCCCAGTCAATGCCAGCCTGTACATCAGCCATCACTTGCTCATCTGGTGTTTTACCAACGATCTCTTTCAAGATTTCAGCCATGGTACCCAAAGTATTAGGGTCCCCTGCTCTAACGAATAACTCAGGAGCTATGGCCATGTAACCCATCTTGGCAAATCTTCTTGCCACATCCGCGATGTATTCGTGAACGCCAAAAATTTCACTGATCACAAAAACCACAGGCAAACCATTTTTAGCGGCCTTCTTTGGTCTAGCAACATAGGCAGGAACATCGAATCCCTTGGAAGTAAAGGTCACCTCTTGCGCATCAATGCCCTCAAAGTTTGTTTGAATGGCTTGAGCTAAAACCGGTTCGGCAGCGGCAACATACCCCAAACCAACAGTTGCAACAGCACCTGTTTTTAAAAAACTACGGCGATCAGTGCCCGTGTTGTTAAATAGTGACTCTGCTTCTTTGATCAGATTCTTATCCACAGCATTCTCCTCTTAATCATTTAAATAATCATATTAGCGTTAATGGGCTTCTTCCCAATTAGCACCAACTCCAACCTCAACCAATAACGGCACCTTCAATGAAGCAACACCCGTCATTAGTTTTGGTAAATTTTCCTTGACCAACTCCAACTCAGATTGAGGTACCTCTAACACCAATTCATCATGATGAATTGGTGTTAGAGGTACCTCAATCTGAGTTGGAGTTGGTCAAGGAAAATTTACCAAAACTAATGACGGGTGTTGCTTCATTGAAGGTGCCGTTATTGGTTGAGGTTGGAGTTGGTGCTAATTGGGAAGAAGCCCATTAACGCTAATATGATTATTTAAATGATTAAGAGGAGAATGCTGTGGATAAGAATCTGATCAAAGAAGCAGAGTCACTATTTAACAACACGGGCACTGATCGCCGTAGTTTTTTAAAAACAGGTGCTGTTGCAACTGTTGGTTTGGGGTATGTTGCCGCTGCCGAACCGGTTTTAGCTCAAGCCATTCAAACAAACTTTGAGGGCATTGATGCGCAAGAGGTGACCTTTACTTCCAAGGGATTCGATGTTCCTGCCTATGTTGCTAGACCAAAGAAGGCCGCTAAAAATGGTTTGCCTGTGGTTTTTGTGATCAGTGAAATTTTTGGCGTTCACGAATACATCGCGGATGTGGCAAGAAGATTTGCCAAGATGGGTTACATGGCCATAGCTCCTGAGTTATTCGTTAGAGCAGGGGACCCTAATACTTTGGGTACCATGGCTGAAATCTTGAAAGAGATCGTTGGTAAAACACCAGATGAGCAAGTGATGGCTGATGTACAGGCTGGCATTGACTGGGCTGGTAAAAACGGTGGCGACGTGAAGCGAGTGGGTATCACTGGTTTTTGTTGGGGTGGTCGCATCACATGGTTAGCCTGTGCGCAAATTCCGCAAATGCGAGCTGGTGTCGCTTGGTATGGTCGCGTGATTGGAGACAAGACTCCTAACAACCCATTGCACCCAGTAGACCTAGCAGCGCAAATGAAGGCGCCTGTTCTAGGTTTGTATGGCGGCGCTGACACAGGTATCTCTCTTGAGAGCGTTGATCAAATGAAGCAAGCTTTGGCTGCGGCTAAAAATAATAAAGCTGCGCAAACTTCTCGTTTTGAAATTTATCCGGATGCACCTCATGCTTTCCATGCGGATTACCGAGCCACTTATCGTGAAGGCCCAGCAAAAGATGGTTGGGACAAGTGCTTAGCTTGGTTTAAGCAACAAGGGGTTGTATGACATTGTTTTGGATCATCCTGGCCACCACGGTGGCTGGGATATTGAGTATCTCTGCTGCAGCGAGCCTATCTTTGACTGTTCTTTCAAAGATGGTCAATAGGATGGTGAGTTTGTCGGTCGGGGTGTTATTGGCGACTGCTTTATTGCATTCCTTGCCAGAAGCCTTTATGACTCCTGATGCTGATATTTCTTCTTTGTTTATTACATTGCTCGCAGGATTATTGGGCTTCTTTATTCTGGAGAAGGCTGCGCTGTTAAGGCACAGTCATCATCACGAGCACGATGGCCATGGACACCACCATGGGCATGATGCCGAGTCTGCTGGTAAGAGTGGTTGGGTTATTTTGTTGGGCGATGGTTTTCATAATTTCGCTGATGGCATTTTGATTGCAGCTGCATTTTTGGTCGATCCGCAAATTGGAGTTTTGACTGCCGTTGCGATTGTTTTGCATGAGATACCTCAAGAGATTGGCGACTTCATTGTTTTGTTGAATGCTGGTTTTAGTAAAGCAAAAGCTTTGCTCTATAACTTCATTTCTAGCATGATGGCGGTGATTGGCGGCGTGCTTGGTTACTTCTTCTTAGATAGTGCGCAGGTATTGATCCCTTACGTCATCGTATTGGCTTCAAGTAGCTTCATTTACATCGCTGTGAGTGATTTGATGCCACAGATGCACAGGCGACCAAAACTCAAGGAGTCGCTTGAGCAAATCTTCTTGATTGTTCTTGGCGTGATTTTGGTATTGTTTATTTCTGAGCTTGGGCACTTAGGCCATAGTCATTAAGACTTCTAAGCGACTACTGAGCTAAAAACTTAAGTGGTTTATTTCTCAATGGGGCGAGCTGGATCTGCACACCACTCGCTCCAACTGCCTGGGTAAATCATTGATGATTTCAGGCCAGCTAATTCCATTGCAAACATATTGTGGCAAGCAGTGATGCCTGAACCGCATTGGTGAATGATGGATTCGCTTGGAGTTTCACCAAGCAAATCTGCGAACTCTTTTGCTAAGACATCAGCCGACTTGAATTGACCATTGGTATCAAGATTTTGTTTGAAGAAACGATTGATTGCGCCCGGGATGTGTCCGCCCACAGGGTCAAGTGTTTCATTTTCTCCACGAAAGCGATCAGCTGATCGCGCATCCAAGACCACGAATTTTTTATTGGATAGGTTGTTAAGAATGTCTGAAGCTAAAAGCGCATCCTTATAAGCAGTAGTTTCAGTCATGCTCGATGCAGCAGGAGTATTCGGTCTTTGATTTTCAGTTTTCTCACTTGGAAAACCAGCGGCCAACCAAGATGCATAGCCACCATTCAGTAGGCGAACGTTCTTATGACCCGTGGCTCTTAACATCCACCACATTCTGACGGCATACATACAAGACTGATTATCGTAAATGATGATGTCGCTATCTTTTGTGATGCCAAGGCTCGCGCATGTTTTCACCCACTGCTCAATCGTTGGTAGAGGGTGCCTACCATTCTGACCGTTTTTCTCGGCAGCCAAATCATGATCAACATCAACATAGACGGCCGATGGAATATGGCCATCTAAATAAGATCCATGACCTGCCTTGGGGTTGGTGAGATCAAAGCGGCAATCAAATAACAAAATATCTTTGTCTGATGCCAAATTATTTTTTAACTGTGCAGCTTCAATCAATAACATCATCAATCCTTTGCCTATTTACTTGTAGGACATCGCTTTTCTGTACCACTCGTGGAAGTGTTGCATACCATCCTCCATGGGGCTTTGGTATGGGCCCACTTCATTCACACCTCGATCAAGAAGAGCTTTTCTACCTTGGTCCATGCGCTCTGCAATTTCATCATCTTCGATGCATGTTTCCATATAAGCAGCTCTCTCTGCTTCAATGAACTCGCGCTCAAACAGAGCAAGTTCTTCTGGGTAATAAAACTCAACGATGTTTCTTGTTTTGTTCACGTCCATGGGTTGCAGTGTTGAGACACATAAAACTCCTGGATACCACTCAACCATGATGTTGGGGAAGTAAGTTAACCAAATAGCGCCATGCTTGGGCATTTTCCCTGGATGCGTTTTCAACACGGCATCGTGCCAACGTTGATAAGTTGGTGAGCCAGCGTGCTTCAGTTGATTTTTAATGCCAACCGTCTGAACACTGAACCAGTCACCAAATTGCCAAGATAAATCTTCGCAAGAAACAAATTTGCCTAAACCAGGATGGAACGGCTCAACGTGATAGTCCTCGAGGTAGACCTCAATGAATGTTTTCCAGTTGTAATTGCATTCATGGACTTCGACGTGATCTAGCATGTATCCAGAAAAATCCAAATCTTTTGAAATGCCCATGTTCATCAAGTCAGAGTGAACATCTCTTGGACCTTCAAATAAAAGACCTTGCCAATTTTGCAAAGGGCTCTTGCCCAAATTTAAGCAAGGTTGATCATCAAAGTGTGGTGCGCCCAATAGAGTGCCATCTGTTTTGTAGGTCCAGCGATGTAATGGGCAAACGATGTTATCAACGTGGCCTCGTCCGTTGAGCATGATGGCTTGACGGTGGCGGCACACATTGGAAAGCAGTTCAATTCCTTGATCATTGCGAATCAAGACGCGACCTTCATTCTCTGCACTTAAAGTTTGATAGTCACCAATTTCTGGGACCATGAGCTCGTGACCGACGTAACCGGGCCCCTGCTTGAAAAGTAGGTCGATTTCTCGTTGATACAGCTCGGCATCAAAATAAGCCGATACTGGCAGTTGTAGCTTTGACTGCGCAAGATGCTGCGCGCTAGCTAGATTAGTCATTCTTCCCACCCCCGAAAAAAGTCAGCCGAAGCTAAGCGGAATAACCAATCCAACCATCGACGGGTCGATATTGGATAGGGAAAAAGATTATAACCGTCCCTAAAGCCTTAAAATCGATGAGTGAATTGTTTTTTATCAAATAAAAAGGATTTTTATGCCTAAAAAGACTGGCGCTGAAGCTGCTTCTGCTTCTTCCACTTCTTTGGGTGCCGATCTTCGTTATGAGGACGCGGTATCTGAGCTCGAAGGTTTGATTGCGACCATGGAATCGGGCAAGTTAAGTTTAGAAGATACCTTGACCGCTTATAAACGCGGCGCTGAATTGTTGAAGCATTGCCAACATGTTTTAGAGCAAGTTGAGCAACAGGTGAAGATAGTTCAAGGCTAAGAACTAAGGACTAAGGACAAGGGAATAAGGGGTGGGGATAGTTTGAAGCTGGGTGAATCAACTTCTGTTTGGTTGCAACGTTCAATAGAGCGTGTGGATCAGGCCATCCTGAGATCTTTGGATGATCAAGTTTCAGTTGCATCAGGCTTGAAGTCTGCCATGCACTATGCCGCCACAGGGGGCGGTAAAAGAGTCAGACCATTATTGATTTACGCAACAGCAAGTCTGTCTGGCAAAGAGTTAGATCAGGTGGCCGGGCTTGACGCCTGTGCAGTTGCTGTGGAGTTGTTTCATACGTATTCATTGGTTCACGATGATTTGCCTTGCATGGATAACGACGATCTGCGTCGTGGCAGACCCACGGTTCATAAAGCGTTTGATGAAGCCAGTGCTTTATTGGTAGGTGATGCGCTGCAAACCATGGCGTTTCAATTGATTGCCCAAAGTGCACTCAACGACGCTCAGAAAGTACAAGTGATCACAAGTCTGAGTATTGCTGGCGGCATGGTTGGTATGGCTGGTGGTCAAGCCATTGATTTGGCGAGTGTTGGAAAACAGTTAACGCAACAAGAACTAGAGCAGATGCACCTGTTGAAAACAGGAGCTCTACTAAGAGCGTCTGTACAAATCGGTGCGATGGCGATTCATTTGAATGAGCAAGAAAAAAAATCCCTAGATGCATTTGCTAGTGCTTTAGGTTTGGCTTTTCAAGTAGTTGATGATGTGTTGGATGCAAGTTCAAACAGTCAAACTTTGGGTAAAACTGCCGGAAAAGATGCTGCTGCGAATAAACCAACATTTGTTTCTATGATGGGTTTGTCTGGGGCAAGAGAGTTTGCAGCAAAATTGCATGAAGAAGCCCTCGATAGTCTGAGCATTTGGGGCGACAATGCTGATCTATTAAGAGCCATTGCGAGTAAAGTGGTGAATAGAGAGAACTGACGGCTGTAGTGACGACTCCAATTAAAATAACTTATGACTGATTTACTTAAAACAATTGATGATCCAAAAGATTTACGAGCATTAAGTCGAGATCAATTACCAGAGCTTGCTGCAGAGTTGCGCGAATTTTTGCTGGATTCTGTTTCAAAGACTGGCGGACACCTGTCTTCTAATTTGGGCACTGTTGAATTAACTGTTGCTTTGCATTACGTGTTTCAAACACCTTATGACCGCTTGATTTGGGATGTTGGTCATCAAAGTTACCCGCATAAAATTTTGACAGGCCG
>JBFZCN010000010.1:0-2833 GCA_041307985.1 Burkholderiales bacterium | reverse complement strand
TATAAGAGACAGACTTTGTTGATGGCCTGTTGATCAATCAATGGACCCAATTGAACACCTTTGTCTAATCCTGGGCCAATGACCAAACGTTTGCTGGCTTGGACCAGTTTTTCGACGAACGCATCATGCAAACTTTCGTGAACGTAAAAGCGGTTGGTGCAAACGCAGGTTTGACCGGCATTGCGGTATTTGGACTGCATCGCGCCACTGACCGCTGCATCTAAATCTGCATCTTCAAACACAATGAAGGGAGCGTGGCCACCTAGCTCAAGCGCCACCTTCTTAATGGTGGGGGCGCATTGCTCCATGAGGATTCTGCCAGCTGGGGTTGAGCCTGTGAAGGAGAGGTGGCGAACCAAAGGGGAGTCGCAAAGGACTTTGCCAATCTCCACAGAATTCTTAGCATCGGCGGTCACGATATTGATGACCCCATCAGGGATCCCCGCTTCTTTGGCGAGTTCTGCCAGTGCCAAGGCTGACAAAGGAGTTTGTTCGGCTGGTTTGATCACAATCGTGCAGCCAGCAGCAATGGCTGGGGCTACTTTGCGGGTGATCATGGCCAAGGGGAAGTTCCACGGGGTGATCGAGACACAAACCCCAATGGCTTGCTTAAGGACCATCATGCGTTTATCAGACCAAGGGCTGGCAGGGATAGCCCCCATCACGCGCTTAGCCTCTTCGGCAAACCACTCAATGAATGAAGCCGCATAAGTCACCTCGCCTTTGGCTTCCATCAATGCTTTGCCTTGTTCCTCAGTCATCAGGCGGGCCAGGCGATCGGCATCGCGGTTCATAAGTTCGAACCAGCGCCTTAATAGCTGAGCTCTGTCTTTGCCGGTTCTTGCTTTCCAGGCCGGAAGTGCTGCGTAGGCTGTATCAACGGCTCGCAAGGCATCCGTTGGGGTCATATTGGGGACCTGAGCAATGATTTGTTGATTGGCTGGGTTATTTACTTCAAAGAGTTCGTTTGTCATAGCTTGAGATTTTGCCTTATTTATTTGTTTGAGCTGATTCAGCTGATCCCCTTGAGCACCTTCTGATCAGACCAATCTTTGAATTTTCTTTAGACCTTAGAGATCAGACCCATTTCTATTAAATACTGCTCTGAAAGATAAGTTAAAACCCTAATATTTGATGATTAGCGAATCAATCTATGGTTTTTATTTAAAAAAACCCACTAAATGTAGTTTTTTCAGAATATAAAATTAGTGCTTACTAACATAAAATTTACCCTTATCCGTCAATGGGTCACCCACCTTATCCACAGAGGGCATGATGCTTTATACAGTCTTTTAATAACTAAAAATACTGTAAATAATTTTCTATATGCTTGACAGTGTATATAACCTTTCCTAATATGCACCAACTGAAAGAGATGTTGCGGTGCACAAATTTCAATGCTTTAGTTATACGCTTTACTTTGAATCAGTGAACAGAACACTTTTTAAGAAGGTAGATATGAATACAAACACTTTGAAGATGGTTATCACAGGCATACAGGACAGAGGCAACTCTTCTCCTGTTAACTTGCTTTCTATTGCCAAAGCAAAGCTCAATGGCGTGATGAGCTCTCTGGGTGTTCTGGCCTCATTCATGGTGCTGGCGATGTGGATGAACCAGCCATTGCGTGTTGAATTGGCTTCTTGGCTGATACCAACCGAGGCTTACCAAATATTCCAAAACGGTTTTGACCCTGTTCCTTCTGTTGCTCCTCAGGCCGCCAAGATTCCAACAAGCCTGGTGGATACAAATGCGGTAGATCCAAAGATTCTAAAATCTGGAGCAGAGCGTCAGGCGGTTGCTTCATATATATCTAATAAATACAAGATTGCCCATTCAGCTAGCTTGGATTTTGTGGATAAGGCCATGATAGTGAGTCGTGAGGTGGGTCTAGATCCAACCCTGATTTTGGCTGTGACAGCGATAGAGTCAAGTTTTAATCCCTTAGCTGAAAGCAAAAAGGGTGCCCAGGGTCTGATGCAAGTGATGACTCGGGTTCACGTCGAAAAGTTTGAACTATTTGGTGGCCGTGAAGCTGCCTTGGATCCTGATGTGAATATGCGCGTGGGCTCTTTGATTCTCCGTGAATACATCGCCAAAGGCGGTTCTTTGCACGCCGGATTGCGTTTGTATGTGGGCGCCTCATCCATCTTTATCAACGATGGTGGTTACGGCGAAAAAGTCTTGGCTGAGAGAGGTCGTTTAAGACAAGCTGCTGCTGTGAGAGTGGCCAGCTTAGGTCAAAGCCTTAATTAAAACAGAGGTTTGCTTAAGCGCTCTTATAGAGCTCTTAGCGTGACATCTCGTGAGGTCTGAGTTCTTGGGCCAATTTATCTAGAACACCATTCACATACTTGTGGCCATCTGTGCCACCAAATACTTTAGCGAGTTCCACAGCCTCATTGATGGCAACCTTGAACGGTACGCTGATATCTTGAGCTAATTCAAATGCGGCAATGAGTAAGGCGCCATATTCAACGGGTGATAACTCTTCCATCGGGCGATCGATGTGTTGCTTGATATGGTTTTCAAGAGTGTCATAGTGGTTCACCACCCCAGAAAACAAATGATCAAATAATTCTTTTTGCGCTTTTTTAAAGCCAGGATCTTCGCCTAATTGCTTGGCAATGGTAGCGTAATCTGAAAAACCGCCAGCTGCTTTGATCACCAACCATTGATAAACACCCTGTAGAGCGTATTCGCGTGCACGTCGACGTGGCGTCAAAGACCGCTTCACCGTGACAGATGAAATCGGTTTATTGAGTTGTTGAGGATCAAAGTTCATAAGCTGCTAAATATATTTATTTGTTATTCATTTCTTAGATGTTGATCA
>JBFZCN010000009.1:0-2740 GCA_041307985.1 Burkholderiales bacterium | reverse complement strand
GGGACATACTCAGTGGCTCTTGGCTCATGCGTGGGTCGCTCAATACCCAAGGCATCGGCATCTAAATGCATCGCCCCAATGAAGCGATCGGTCAAGGCTTTGATGGTCTCTTTATTTTCTACGGCACGCTTGATGATTTTGTCATCAATGTCTGTGATGTTTCTGACATAGGTCACTTCCATGCCAGACGCTCTTAACCAACGCTGCACCATGTCAAACACCACCATCACCCGAGCATGGCCAATATGACAAAAGTCGTAAACAGTCATGCCGCAAACATAGAGCTTTACTTTGCCTGGCTCAATGGGCTTGAATGTTTCTTTGCGGCGGGTCAGGGTGTTAAAAATATGCAGCATATTAAAGCGTGAGATTTTCGTTTATTTCTTTTGGTGATTTCTTTTGATTATTCGGTCTTTATTCTGTTGTGATTTTAATGAAATCACTTTCATTACGGTGTTATTTAAGGCAATATCTTAGAAATACTCCGGTGGTCTGGCGATTTGTTAGACTGATTGATGAGTATAGCCAATTCGTTGTCGTATCTGCTTTAAAATCACCCTATTCCTTCGATCCCGAGCCTGTTTTATGAAAATGCTTTTCCAGAAAAGTCCTACCCTGCAGCAAGTGGCCCTCGGGGTTCTTTGTTTTGTATCAGCTCAAGCTGCAATGGCTCAATCAGTCACGCCGCCGACCAGTCTCGCAGCGCCTAAAGTCAGTCGTTCTGATATTGCTGCCAAAGCAGATCCATCACCTTTTGAGAACAATCCAAGCGCAGTTCAGTCTGCACAGATGCAACCATCCCTGGCCACGCCCTTCATTGTTTTGCAAAGAGTGCCAGAGCCTAAGAATAAAAATGCGATTCCCGAAGATATCTATAAGTTGATCACCAGCAAGAAGCTGCCAGAAGCGATTGTGGCGATTGATAAAGAATTGGTTGTTAATCCACGCAATGTGCAATTGCGTTTTGTGCGCTCAAGAATTCAGATTGAAATGGGTCAAATTGATTCAGCGAAGAAGACGCTTCTAGAAATCACCCAACAATTCCCAGAGCTTCCTGAACCTTATAACAATCTGGCTGTCCTTGAGGCTCAAACTGGCGATCTTGATCAAGCCAAAGAATATCTAGAGCTGGCCCTCAAGGTGCAGCCCAGCTTTGCAACGGCCTTGGAAAATTTAGGTGATGTCTACACGCGCCTGGCTTCTAGATCTTATGGCAAAGCATTGCAGCTTGATCGCAGATTGATAGAAAGTCGTCGCAAAATGAAGCTGGCTGAGGACATTCTGAAGTAATAGTTTTAACAGGCTCAATTGTTGGTTAAAGTTGATTGAAATTGGGTCTGGCTTTGTCTTGTTTAGATTTTTTGTTTTTTGATTTAGATTTAGTTTTTACTTTGTTTTTTTAGTTTCTTTTATTTTTGACGAAGGGAATCAATCCCCTATTACATGGAGAAGGACGCAGCATGGCAAAAGTGCAATTAACCACCAGCATGGGCAACATCACACTGACATTGGATGATGAATTAGCGCCTAAATCAACTGAGAACTTTTTAGACTATGTTCGCTCTGGTCATTACGATGGCACGATTTTTCATCGCGTGATTGCTAACTTCATGGTTCAAGGCGGCGGCATGACTGCTGGCATGAAACAAAAGCCAACCAAGGCCACGATTGAGAACGAAGCTGATAACGGTTTACCTAATAAGCGTGGCAGTGTGGCGATGGCCAGAACGAGTGATCCTCATTCAGCAAGCTCTCAGTTTTTCATCAACGTGGTTGATAACGACTTCTTGAACTTCTCTGCACCAACTTCACAAGGTTGGGGTTATGCGGTGTTTGGCGAAGTGAGTGAAGGCATGGATGTGGTCGATGCGATTCGCCAAGTGAAGACTGGCAGCTCAGGCTTTCATCAAGATGTGCCTAAAGAAGATGTCACAGTCATCAAAGCAACCATCCTAGAAGAGTGATCATGCACGCGAGCGCTCTGTTCATTTCTGATCTTCATTTAACGCCATCGATGCCTAGAACGGCAGAGAGGTTTTTTGAATTTCTAGAAAAAGAGGCTCGCACCCATGAGGCTTTGTTTATTTTGGGAGATTTGTTTGAGTTTTGGGTGGGTGATGATGCCAAGGCAAGATCACCCTTCCATCTTGAAGTGGCTCAAAAAATCAAAGCATTGAAGCAGCAAGGTACCAAGGTGTACTTCATGCATGGCAACCGAGATTTTTTACTCGGTGATGCTTATGCTCAAAAAGCAGACATGGAAGTTTTAAGAGATCCACAAGTGGTCACGATTGCCGAGCAAACATGGTTGCTCACTCACGGTGATGCTTTGTGTACTGCTGATAAGAGTTATCAGCGCTTTCGCTCAGTGGTGAGAAGTGGCTTTGTACAAAAACTATTTTTAATGCTGCCTACTTCTTTGCGGGTCAGCATCGCCAGTTCATTGCGCAGCAACAGCACGGCCAACTATCACCGTGCCCAACGTTTTACGCCTGAGGTGATTCAGGTCAAAGGTGATGTGACCATCACCGCTACTGCCAGCTTGGTGGCGATGACCAATTGTCAACGAGTGATCCATGGGCACACGCATCGTCCTGGCTATCATGAAGAATCTTTGGGTGGCCAGTCATGGCAGCGCTGGGTTTTATCAGATTGGGATTTTGATCATCCCGAGACAGTCTTGCCCAAGGGCAATGCGCTGAGCATCACCTCTGCCGGCGTTAAAGCTTTGGATTTGGTG
>JBFZCN010000008.1:0-3643 GCA_041307985.1 Burkholderiales bacterium | reverse complement strand
TGCCACAGGAATCACCCATGCCTTGGTGGCGCTTGCCAATCGAGCCCCGCCTTTTCGATAGTTTGTATTGGCACCAGATTTTGTTCTTGTGCCTTCAGGAAAAATAATGATCCATATTCCTTGGGCCAGATATTTTTTTCCTTGACTTGCAATCGACTGTGACGCGGCAGATGTTTTCGAGCGATTAATGTGAATCATGCGCAGCAAGGCCAAGGCCCATCCAAAGAACGGTATCCAGAGAAGTTCACGCTTGAACACAAAGCACAATTGTTTTGGAAATAAACCGATAAAAGAGATGGTTTCCCAGGCTGATTGGTGCTTCGATAGAATGATCGCCGGTTGATCTAACAAGGCGTTCATGTTTTCCATGCCTTTGATCTCATAATCAATTTTGCAGATGACTTTTGCCAAATAAGTGATGGTGATATTCCAACCCTTAACGAATTCATAGCGCACTGGGGCTTTAACAATTGGGAAGACAATCAAGCATGCCACCGCGTACACTGGCGTGATGGTCAGCATAGCAATAAAAAAAATCAGCGACCTAAAAAAAATCATGTTCGGCCGATGAAGTGATTCACAAAAGCCATTAAATCTTGATGAATGGCGGTGTAGGGTGGGAGTCCGCCACTGGCACGTGCTTTTTCACCTTTACCAGTTAAAACAAGGTGTGGCTCAGCTCCAACACTCACGCCTGCAACCAAATCTCTGACGCTATCACCAACAATCGGCACACCTTTGATTGGCACACCATAACGCTGTGAAATTTGTTCAATCATGCCAGGCAGAGGTTTTCTGCAACGACAACCATCAGCATCTGTGTGCGGACAAAAGAAAATAGCATCTACATGCCCGCCCACTTTCGCCAAAAGACGATGAAATTTCATGTGAATGGCATTCAGGGTATCCATGTCATAGAGCCCGCGACCTATACCCGATTGATTGGTTGCAACTGCTATGTGATATCCAGCTTGATTAAGCTTTGCAATGGCCTCTAGACTTCCTGGTATTGGTTGCCACTCGTCTGGTGACTTGATGTAGTGATCACTGTCATGGTTGATGACACCGTCTCTGTCTAGGATCACCAGCTTTGAATGAGTTAATTTTTGAGGCATATTAGCTGGCTAATTTACCAATATCGGCAACTTGATTCATGAGCCCATGCATTTTTGCTAGCAAGGCCAAGCGGTTATCTCTTAACTTGGTATCGGGATCCATCACCATCACATCATTAAAGAAGTTATCAACCTCAACTCTTAAGGTGGCAAAGGCTTGTAGCGCTTCGGTGAACTGACCATTTTTAAAGGATTGATTCACTTGTGGAAGAATTTGATCGAGCACCTTGGCTAATGACTTCTCTGCATCCAAAGTGAGTAATTTGGTATCAACGTTATCAGGTATTTTGAAATCAACTTTCTTCAGGATATTGCCTATTCGCTTATTAGCGGCTGCTAAAGCTGTTGACTCATCTAAAGCGCTAAACATCCTCACGGCCTTCAATCTTTCAAGAACATCACCAAAAACAACGGGTAGCTGACTGACAACGGATTCAACCTCATTGCTTGAATAATTTTTCCCATCCCACTGCTGATCTTTTAGATAAGCTCTTAAGCGATCCAAAATAAAGCCATGAATCACATCAACTGAAGAGTTTTTATGAACTTCATCTTGTGAGAATTGCTTGATGGTTGCTTGTAGTACAACACGGATATTCAGAGGCAACTTTTTTTCTAAAAGAATCCTACAGATACCCAATGCATGGCGACGCAAAGCAAATGGATCTTTTTCACCGGTTGGTGCTAAACCAATACCCCAAATACCCACGAGGGTTTCTAACTTATCTGCAAGCGCCAAGATGGTGCCTGTATCAGTCACCGGTAGGGCGTCTCCTGCAAACCTAGGCGCATAGTGCTCCATGCAAGCCGCTGCTACATCAGGGTGCTCTTTGTCGTTCAGTGCGTAATAGCGACCCATGATGCCTTGAAGCTCAGGAAACTCACCAACCATATCGGTCAGTAAGTCGGCTTTTGCAAGCTGAGCTGCACGCACTGCCATGCCAACATCCATGGAGGCTTGATGTTTTTTAAGTTCAGTGCCAATCACTTCAGCAATTTTGGCAACTCTTTCAGTTCTTTCTAATTGGGTGCCTAATTTATTGTGATAAACGACTTTGGATAAGAGAGGGGTACGCTCGAACAAAGTCTTTTTACGATCTTGTTCGTAGAAGAATTTTGCATCAGCTAAGCGCGGTCTGACCACTCGCTCATTGCCAGTGATGATGGCCTCGGGAGTCGATGTTTCAATATTGGAGACAATCAAAAATTGATTAACGAGCTTGCCGTTTTTATCGGTCATCGCAAAATATTTTTGGTTAGTCTGCATGGTTAGAATCAAGCATTCTTGTGGAACTTCTAAGAATTCTTTCTCAAACTCGCAGGTATAAACCACAGGCCACTCGACCAATGAGCAAACCTCTTCTAACAAAGACTCTGGCATTAGCACAGAGTGACCGCTAGAAGCTTTGAGCAATGATTCACGGATCTTTTCAAGGCGATCGCTGTAACTGGCAATCACTTTGCCAGACGCCTCTAAAGTTTTAGCGTATTCATCAGCATGCTTGATGGTCAAGGTGCCATTGGATAAGAAGCGATGACCCAAGGTGGTGTTGTGAGCTTTTAAGCCCAGCGCTTCAATATTGATGATGTCTGTACCGTGCATGGCTACCAAGCCATGAGCAGGTCGGACAAACTCAACATCTTTTACTTGAGCCGTACCCGGGGCAATTTGATAGCGCATCAGTTTAGGAATAGGTAGCTTGCTGATGGCTTGCTCTAAAGCAGTTTGCAAACCTACGGTCAATGTTTGACCAGTGACTTCAACATTTAGGTAAAAAGTTTCTGACTTATCGCTACCCTGTCTTTCTAATTGGTCTAAGCCGATATCGGGGTGCCCTAAAGCGGCCAGCTTTTTTAACAAAGGGGCCGTTGCTTTTCCATCAGCATCCAATGCGATAGCCACTGGCAGTAACTTTTCTTTGACTTGGCGCTTAGGCGCTTTTGCTAAAACCTCTGAAAGGTGAACAGCCAGTCTGCGCGGTGTGGCATAGCTGGTGGTCACACTTGTTGAGCCCAATAAACCTTGTGCGCTCAATGACTGCTCAATGTTTTCAGAAAAGCTTTGACCAAGCTTTTTTAAAGCTTTCGGCGGAAGTTCTTCTGTGAATAATTCAATGATCAAAGGGGCGTGGCTCATTTTGCACCCCCCGATTTTTGAATGATTGGTTGATTCATCGGCTCACACATCGGGAACCCCAGCTTTTCTCTGGACTCGAAGTAAGCTTGAGCAACGCTGCGAGATAAGTTACGAATACGTCCGATATAAGCTGCGCGCTCTGTGACTGAAATGGCACCGCGAGCATCTAGTAGGTTAAATGTGTGAGCTGCCTTTAAAACCATTTCATAAGCAGGCAGGGCCAAAGGAATTTCCATCAAACGTTTGGCTTCACTTTCGTAATTGATGAATTGCTGAAACAACAAATCTGCATTTGAGTATTCGAAGTTGTACGTTGATTGCTCAACTTCGTTCTGATGGTAGACGTCGCCGTAACTAACGCCTTCAGTCCAGTCCAAGTCATAAAAGTTTT
>JBFZCN010000007.1:0-4553 GCA_041307985.1 Burkholderiales bacterium | reverse complement strand
ATTAGCGCCTGATTAGCCAAAAAACTCAAAAATTAAGCAAAAAACAACTAAATAAAAACAGGAGACAGTCATGAGTGTGATTCAGTCAAAAGCCATCAAAATGATGCAAGTAGGTGGTCCAGAGGTTTTGCAGTGGGTTGATATCGAGGTTGCTGCCCCAGGCCCAAATGAAGTCAGGGTGGTGCATGAAGCCATTGGCCTGAACTTCATTGATGTGTATTTCCGCAAAGGCGTTTATCCACAACCATTGCCTGGTTGGCTTGGCATGGAAGCCTCAGGCGTGATTGAATCGGTTGGCTCCAATGTGAAACATGTCAAAGCTGGTGATCGTGTGGCTTATGCAGGTAAACCAGCGGGCGCATATTCTCAGGTGCGTGTGATGCCAGCCGAAATCGTGGTGAAGTTACCTGATGCCATTTCTTTTGAGGTGGGTGCTGCGATGATGTTACAGGGCTTGACAGTTAATTACTTATTGACTGATAGCTACAAAGTGCAAGCAGGCGATACAGTTTTATTCCACGCCGCTGCGGGTGGTGTTGGTTTGATTGCGATGCAGTGGTTAAAGTTATTGGGTGCCACAGTGATTGGAACCGTGGGCTCAGAAGAAAAAGCAGCCTTGGCAAAATCGTATGGTTGTGATCACACGATTCTCTACACCAAAGAAGACTTTGTTGCGCGCACCAAAGAGTTGACCAATGGCAAAGGTGTGAACGTAGTGTATGACTCGATTGGTAAAGATACTTTTATGCAGTCATTGGATTGCATAAAGCCACGCGGCATGATGGTGACCTATGGCAATGCCTCTGGTTCTGTGCCACCGATTGATGTGGGTATTTTGGGTGTTAAAGGTTCACTAAAGTTAACCAGGCCAACTGTGATGACTTATGCCCATGATCGAAGCTTGTTAGAGCCAATGTCTTCTGAGTTGTTCGATAAAGTAATGAGCGGCAAAATTAAAATTGAAATCAATCAGCGCTATCAATTGCAAGATGCTGCTCAGGCTCATCGTGATTTGGAAGATCGTAAAACCACCGGGTCAACCATCTTTTTGCCTAGATAAAAATAACTTCATTCATCAACAAAGGTTTTAGATCAAATGAGCACGATTGCATTTATTGGATTAGGCAATATGGGACGTCCCATGTCGGGCTTTTTATTAAAAGCTGGCCATCAATTGCGTATTTACGCTAGACGTCCTGAGGTTTTTCAAAATGAAGCAAAGCATTTGATTGAGGCGGGCGCTGTTACCTGTTCATCTCCTGCAGAAGCGGCGCAAGGTGCTGATTTCATCATCACCAATGTGATGGGGACGCAGGATGTGGCTGAGGTCTTGCATGCGGGTAGTGATGCGGCTATTCAAACAGCGAAGTCTGGAGCCATTTGTATTGATCACAGCACGATTGACCCTCAGGGTGCCAAAGACATCGCTGCGGTGATGGCCAGTAAAGGTGTGACTTATGTGGATGCGCCTGTGAGTGGAGGCGTGAAAGCAGCCACAGAGGGCACTTTGGTGATGATGATGGGTGGCTCTGATCAAGATGTAGCAAAAGTAAAAGAAATTGTTAAGTGCTATGCCAAGACCATCACGCACATTGGTGGTGTGGGTCATGGCCAGGTAGCAAAGTTATGCAATCAGATCGCTCAAGTGATCAATATTCAGGGCGTTGCTGAATCTTTGCGTTTTGCCCAGGCCAATGGCGCTGATTTGCAAAAAGTATTTGAGGCAATTTCTGGTGGCATGGCCGGCAGTCGGATGCTTGATTTGATGGGTCCGAAGATGGTGTCCAGAGACTTTAAAGCTGGGATAGAAGCAAGGCTTCACGCCAAGGATTTTTTCTTGGTAAAAGATGCTGCTACAAAAAGCCATTTAGACATGCCAGCCCTACAAACAGTGGCTGTGCAGCTAGAAAAACTGATGGAGTCTGGGTGGGGCCGCGATGACACTTCTTCACTTCTGAAGGTTCTTGAGGCATAATAGCGGTCTTGTTTGCGATTCATTGAAAAGTGATGGGCAACAACACACATGCCGCGGTGGTGAAATTGGTAGACACAGGAGACTCAAAATCTCCCGCCCAAAAGGTGTGACGGTTCGAGTCCGTCCCGCGGCACCAAACTTAAGTCACTCAAACCTCTTAAATCTTTTAAATCAATTGAGTCACTTAAACATCAAGTCACTTCAATCTTAATTACTCAAATAGTTTTTTGGCGTTCGCCATTGCCCACTCTTTTAAGTCACTATTTTCAGCCTTTGATAATTCAGCGTGCAATTGATCGTGAAATTCAACTTCACCATCATCATTGAATTTAAGAGGCAATTCAGTCCCATTATCGTGTAATTGATAAGACACCTTATAGATCAAGTCTAAAAGACGCTCAGCTTTCGCGTAAAAATCGTCCATTGCGTCCATAGATTTATAATTTATATAAATTAAAAACCAAATATTAACATTTAGTTGCTTATATCAGATTAAATTTATTCTTTCAATTAGCTTCTTGGCAGAGGTAAAATGAAAAGTTATGAATCTCAATCAGAAAATTCGCCAATATTTGCTTTATCTAAAGCAGTGTGAAGAATTGGACGCCAAATACAAGCTGGATGCTATTGAGATCAAATTGCTAAATGAAATTGCATTTGCCCTTTTGGCAGAGGATAGTTTGACTGTCTCGCGTGCATTGGCATTAAAAACAATTGCATCTCCTGCCACATTGCATGCGGCGATGAAGCGTTTGATTACAAAAAATTTAATCATCCAAATTCCAGCAAAAGATACACGCACCAAATACCTTGATTTGAGCAAGTCTGGTTGGAAGAGATACTCTGGACACTCTGAAATTTTGGCTGCGGCTGTTAAGTAAGCAGTTTACTGATCATTAAACTAAAAATATCAAATGCTTGCATACCGTCACGCCTTTCATGCAGGTAACCATGCTGATGTTCTAAAGCACTGCGTGCTCCAACAAATCTTGCTCTACATGAATCAAAAAGATAAACCCTATTGGGTGATCGACACTCATGCTGGAGCCGGCATGTATTCACTTGAATCAGAGTATGCCAACACCAAAGGTGAATATCACAATGGTGTGGTGCGTTTACAGGATCGCGATGATTTGCCGCCTGTATTGCAAGAGTATTTGGATTTGGTGAAGGCATGTAATAACAAAGGTGAGCGGACTTTATATCCAGGCTCCCCTGAAATCATTCGCCGCACCATCAGAGCGGAAGATCGGATGCGCTTGTTTGAACTCCATCCAACCGATCATGATTTGCTGGCCGAACACTTTGAGCGCGATCGCCAAACAAAAATATTCAAGAGTGATGGCTTTGCAGCGCTCAAGGCTTTATTGCCGCCACCAACCAAGCGCGGACTTATTTTCATGGACCCGCCTTATGAAATTAAAAGTGATTATGCAAAGGTGATCACTGCCTTAGGGGAAGGCTTAAGCCGCTTTGCTGAGGGGGTTTATGTGGTTTGGTACCCAATTCTGACCAGGGGCGATCACATTCATCTGGTGGAGTCGATGCGAGGGCTTTCAGAAAAAACTTTGAATGTTTCGATCACTGTTCAAGAGCCTGATGAAAGAGGCTTTGGAATGTTGGGCAGTGGCTTGTGTGTGATCAATCCACCATGGGTACTGAAGGACACCTTAGATTCCATCTTGCCGTATTTGGTCGATGTGCTTGCACAATATCCAGGAGCTCATCACGAGCTTTCTTAGCCAGGAGTTTAAGGCTTACGAGCTAAAGAACTCATGAGCTCGTCAATTTCTATATTTGATAATCAACGCTTTCACCCAGCATGGCCTGGTCCACTAATTTACGCGTCAAGCTTGGTGAGAATAATTCGATGAATGTGTAAACAAAAGAGCGCAGATAAGCATTTTGCTTGAGTGCAATTTTTGTCACATTATTGCCAAATAAATGCCCTGCCGGAATCGCTTTTAAGTTTTTATCGCGTTCTGCATCGTAGGCAACACCCGCCACAATACCGATGCCCATACCCGTTTCAACATAAGTTTTGATCACATCAGCGTCAATCGCTTCTAGAACCACATCTGGTTTTAGGTGTTTGCTTTCAAACGCTTTGTCTATTTTTGAGCGACCCGCAAATGCTTTGTCATAAGTGATGATGGGGTATTCCGCCAAGTCTTCGAGTGAAATGTTCTTTTTTGAGAGGAGGGGGTGCTCAGATTGAACGGCGATCACGTGTTGCCATTGATAGCCTGGCAGTGTGAGCAAACCTTCAACATCTGAGACTCCCTCGGTTGCAATGGCGATATCGGCTTGATCGTGTAGCAACATATCTGCGATTTGTTGAGGGCTGCCCTGTTGGATGCTGACCCTGACTTTTGGGAAGCGCTTGGTGAATTCTGTTAACACCTTGGGCAAGGCATACCTTGCTTGTGTATGGGTGGTGGCGATCACAAAGTTTCCTTGGTCTTGAGCGGCAAAATCTTTGCCGATTCTCTTCAAACTCTCAACTTCGACCAGGATTCTCTCAATTGATGTTAGTATTCGCTTACCTGGCTCGGTAAGATTTCTGATCCTCTTGCCG
>JBFZCN010000006.1:0-9256 GCA_041307985.1 Burkholderiales bacterium | reverse complement strand
ATCGCACTTTGTTGGTAATCACGATAAATTTCTTGCCAGTCTTGTTGTTTGAAAAGGCCGCCTTCAGCGTGAATAATCACATCGCCAAGTTGATCAAGATTCAATTGATCATTGGCTTGATTGAAATGCCATTGAAAGTTGGGTGATTGCCCTGCTATTTTTTTCAAAGCTTGTCTTAGAGCCAAGTGAATGTCCGCATAACGAACAATGTGACCCAAGGCATCTTGTTGCAACTCTTCTCTTCTCACGATGGCTTTGCCAAAGTGGCCTCTGTGAGAAATATGAATGGTGTGAATCGCCGGCGAGAGTGTTGGCCAAGCGTTGATTGTTTTGAGCAGTAAATGACTGCCTTGTGACACAGCAATACCGCGACTATCACCTTGCTTGATTGAGTCATCAGCTTCTGGTAGGCGGTCAAATAGATGCAGTTGCGCATCAGGCTGTTTGCTTAATAACCAATTGGCACATGCTAAACCTACAGGGCCGGCGCCGATGATGGCAATTTTTTTCATGAGTTTGCTTAGTATTTCTGCTTCAGGATGATTGTTTCATTAAGTACTCAATCTCATCCGCTTTGACTGGTACACCACGGCTCATCAGTTCACACTCGCCATTGGTCACCAATGCGTCATCTTCAATCCGAATACCAATGTCCCAGTAGCGTGAATCGACATCATCCGCTTTGCGGATGTAAAGGCCTGGCTCAATGGTTAAAACCATGTTTGGCTTCAGTGAGCGCCAAGCTTTTGGTTCTGTTGAGCTGCCAGGTTCTCTGTAGTTACCTACATCATGAACATCCATACCTAACCAGTGACTGGTTCTGTGCATGTAAAAGCGTTGGTAGGCTTTTGTTTCTATGGCGTTATCAATTCCGCCAATGATTTTTTTATCAAGCAGGTTTAAATCAAGTAAACCTTGAGTGAGAACCTTTAAAGCGGCATCGTGAGGCGCTTGAAAATCAAAGCCGACCTTGGTGACGGCAATCGATGCTTCTTGAGCTGCCAATACGATGTCATAAATGGCTCGTTGTGGCCCTGAGTATTTACCGTTCACAGGAAACGTGCGCGTGATATCTGAGGCGTAACCGTCTAATTCGCAACCAGCATCAATCAAACATAAATCACCATCTTTTAATTCTGCATTGCCAGCACGATGATGAAGCACGCAGGCATTAGCGCCGCCTGCAACAATACTGTTATAGGCAACACTTTGTGCGCCTGCGTTCCTAAATGAATACAACAGTGATGCCTCCAAGTGGTATTCGCGAAGGCCAGGCTTGGACGCTTTCATGGCACTGATATGACCGTCTGCAGCGATCTTGCCAGCTGCGCGCATGATATTAATTTCATGTGAATCTTTGAATAGACGCATTTCATGAATCATCGCTTCAACATCTTCGATGCTATTAGGCGTGCTTGCACCTGAGCGTGACATACCCCTGACTTTTTGTAACCAAGTCTTGAGTTGATTTTGCAGTGGGCCTTCGCTGCCGAGTCTTGCGTAAATCGCTGGTTGATCGGCCAAAAAATCAGGCATTAAGTTGTCTAACTCATTTTGCGCAAATGCTTGATCAACGCCCAGTTGGGCTGTGGCTGCTTCAGGGCCTAAACGCCAGCCATCCCAAATCTCACGTTCTAAATCTTTAGGGCGACAAAAAAGAATGGACTTGCTTGATTTTTTATCAACCATCATCACCAGTGTGGCGCCTGGTTCTGTGAATCCTGTCAGGTAATAAAAATCAGAATCATGACGATAGGGAAAGTCACTGTCTCGATTTCTAAAACGCTCGGGGGCTGTTTCTAAAACCAAGACGCCACCATTGCTTTTCCCCAGCATGATTTTTGCTAATCGCGCTCTTCTATCAGCGTAGATATTTTTTGGGAAGTTATTCATGGTTGTCATGGTTATTTATTTAGCTCAGCCAATCTTTCGGGGGTTCCAACATCCGCCCATGGGACGCTTAACGCTTCACCTAAAACCCGATCCTCATTCATGGCCTGTCTGAGGATTGGAGCAAGCTTGGCAATTTCCCCTATCTTAATACTTTTAAACAAATCTTGATGGTAGATGCCAGCCCCTGAAAAAGTCAGACAAGCGCCTTGTGAATCCCTGTCTTTAACCAAGGAGCCATCTAATTGAAAGTCTCCTTGAGGGTTGTGATCAGGATTTTCAACTAAAAAAAGATAAGCCAGGTTGCTTGAGTGATCGTTCCGTAATTTTTGAACAATACCTTGAATTTTTTCGAATGGAAAATTTGGACAAAACACATCGCCATTGATGGCAAAAAAGTAATCATCTAATTTCATCAAGCTCATGCCTTGACGTAAACCTCCGGCAGTTTCTAAAGCTGTCAGCTCTTTGGAGCATTGCACATCAAATGCTGTGCTTTTGAATTGAGATACATGGGCGACCACTTGTTCGCCCAACCAAGCATGATTAACAACTACTTGAGAAAAGCCATTCTTCAATAGACCATCGATGTGCCAGTCAATCAGTTTTTTACCCTGAACTTCTAATAATGGTTTGGGAGTGTGATCAGTCAGTGGCCGCATTCTTTCCCCTCGGCCTGCAGCCAATACCATGCAAGGAATAGGGGAGCGATTGGTCATTAAAAAGTTAATCCATCTGGACGATCAATGCCTTCGATCGTGTCTAAAAGCCGTAGAAGGGGTTTGAGTGCAATGTATCTTTCAGCCACTTTTCTAGTGTATTTGAAAACCAGCGGCATATCTTTTAAATAACCATCTTTGCCATCACGGTGATAAAGGCGAGCAAAAATCCCCAAAACTTTTAAATGTCTTTGTAGACCCATCCATTCAAAATCACGATAGAAGTCCCCAAACTCTGGAGGCACAGGTAATCCAGCCTTACGGGCCTTATCCCAGTAACGGATCAACCAATCCATTTGTTCAGGCTCTTCCCATTCAATATAAGCATCACGATACAAAGAGGCCAAGTCATAGGTGATGGGCCCATAGACTGCATCTTGGAAATCTAAAATGCCTGGATTGTTATCGTCGGTGACCATCAGATTTCTACTGTGAAAATCTCGGTGAACATACACCTGCGCTTGGGAGAGATTATTTTCTAGTATTAGTTCAAAAATATGGGCTAAATCGGCACTTTGTTTTGAATTCAGCTCTAAATTGAGGTGTTTATCCAAATACCATTCGGTAAACAGATTCAGTTCGCGACCGAGTAGCTCTTTGTTGTATTCCGGAAGAATGCCTGGTTTGCTGGCCAGCTGCATTTGAATCAGAGCTGAATTGGCGTCGTCATAGAGTTTGGGCGCTGAGGCTGGATTGAGCGCTGACAGATAGGTTTCGCTACCTAAATCACTTAATAGCAAAAATCCTTGATCAGTGTCTTGCTCAAGAACCAATGGCACATTGAGTTTGGCTTGGGCGAAAAGCTCAGAAATAGCGATAAAAGGCTTGGTGTCCTCGGTTGCTGGAGGGGCATCCATCACGATGAAACTTTGATGAGCCCCATTTTGGGCGCCTGAAACCCTAAAATAACGCCTAAAACTAGCGTCGCTTGATGCGGGCGACAGGCTTTCGAGAGTTAGTGACCACTTGCTTGCCAAATTGGCCAACCAAGAATTTAATTGAGATAAGCGAATATCGGGGTTCATGGGTTCGTATAATAAAAGCACTTAAGTCATATGCCTAAAACTTTTCTCGTTCCGAGCGTCATTCTCGATATCAAACGATTCCCAGCACTTCTCAAAGTGGGAGGTTTTTGTGCATCTTTTTCACTGGTCTCGATGGTTATTGCCCAAGATGTTTTGCCTAAGGAAGATGCCCTCAAGCTGAAGTTGGAAGACCAATTATTGGTAAGACCTATTGTTCCTGATGATATAGCCCCGACTTTTACATCATCTAAGCAATTGGACGGGGTCATGGATCGTCAAATGCGCCTGGAAGGTGATGCAGTGATCAGAAGAAATCGAACCGTGATCAAGGGCGATTTGATTACTTATGATCCTGATACTGACATTGCAGATGTTGAAGGTAATGCAACCATATTAAAAGATTCCACATCCTTCAAAGGCCCTAAAGCAAAAATTAAGATTGATGCTCAAGAGGGTTGGATGGATGAACCAGATTATGAGCTCAGAGATATTGGTGGCAGTGGCAAGGCCCGCAGGGTTGAGTTCAAAGAAGACAATGAAATTGAATTTGAAAAGTTAACCTATAGCACCTGCCGACCTGAAAATTTAGATTGGTATCTAACTGCCAGTCGGATGGATGTTGCGCAAGATACTCAAACTGCTGTTGGAACTAATGCAATCCTTCATTTTTTTGAAGTACCTATTTTGTATACACCAGTCTTTTCTTTGCCAACTGGCTCAGGGCGTCGTTCAGGATTTTTATCACCAACATACGGCCGGGCAAGTCGCGGCGGGGTCAAGGGTTGGGACATCACCCTTCCTTACTATGTCAATGTGGCGCCTAATCGAGACATGACTTTGTTCCCTCGTTATCTTGAGGGGCGCGGTGAACAGTTAGGTGTTGAATATCGTTACCTAGATAGAAGTTACACCGGGGTGGTAACCGCTGAAGCCTTAGATGATACTGCCTATGGCAAAAATCGTTGGGCCTTTGGTTTAAAGCACACGCAAAATATTGCCAATGGTCTTCAGGGATACGCTGATTACAACAAAGTATCCGATGATTTATATGTCGATGATTTAGGTAAGAGCCTAAATGGTGTGGTCAATCGTCAGTTCAACCAAGAAGTTGGTGCACGATATGGCTATGCTGGTTGGAATATTTTGACCAGGGTGCAGAAGTTCCAAACTTTGCAACCAGATCCAACGGCTACAGTCATTCTTCCCTACGAACGAGAGCCTCAGGTCAATGCTAAGTTTGTCAAAAATAACTGGAGTGGCTTGAATGTAACTGTTGAGACAGATGCCACCAGGTTCACATATAAGGGACCTTTTGACCCTAACAATGCTATTTATTCTGGTAGAACTTTTAAAGAAGGCAATCGTGCCTATGCCACCACATCGGTTGCTCGACCATTCATGACGCCTGGATATTACGTTACCCCCAAGGTGTCCTTCAGAACAACGCAGTACTCAGTGGATCCTTTTCCTGGTCAAGCAGATTTAAACAAAAATATCGCTTTACCAACTTTTAGTTTGGACTCTGGCCTGGTTTTTGAGCGCGATGCTCTTGAGTTAAATACATTGTTCAGTAGAAATATTTTGATGACTCTTGAGCCAAGAGCTTTTTATGTCTACACACCATACCGCTATCAAAACGATTTACCTTTGTTTGATACTGCCGATGCCGGCTTTGGAATCTCTCAGATTTTTAGTGAGAATTCATTTGCTGGTAATGACCGTATCGCTGATAACAACAAGGTGACCTTTGGTATTACTTCAAGAGTTCTAGATGCAGATACGGGGATTGAGCGTTTGCGTGCGACCATCGCTCAACGTATTGATATGGAGGGTCAGCGCGTTGGATTGACTGCTGAACAAAGTCCTGTAAAAAGATCAGATTTGTTAGCGGGTCTGTCGACTCGTTTAGCAGGTAATTTTAATCTTGATGGTGTGATTCAGTACAACGAGCAGGTATCTAAATTAGTGCAACAAAGTGTGACAGCCAGCTATCGACCTGAATTAAGAAAATTATTAAATGCCAGTTACAAGAGAGTTGTTAATCCTGCTGATACCAAAGCAACTTCAGATCAGTATGAGCTTTCAGGACAATGGCCAATCACACGTCAGTGGTACGGTATTGCCCGCTATAACTACGACTTAATTTCGAATCAAGTTCTAAATCGAGTCGCCGGCCTTGAATATGACGCTGATTGCTGGGTGGTTAGAGTGGTTCATCGCCATTATCAAAATACATCTGTGCTATCAACTTCTGAGATTTATATGCAGATTGACTTTAAAGGGTTTTCTAGCGTCGGCAGTAACCCCATTAACCTAATTCGCTTTAATATACCTGGGTATGAACCAATCAGTCCTAACCCAGCACCAATATCACCATTTGAAAGTTACGAATGAAGCTAGCTAATATTATTTTCAGCGCAATTGCTTTGATGCTCTTGAGTGAGATGCCTTTAGCGCAAAATAAAAACAGATCAATCGATGAGGTGATTGCTGTTGTTGATACAAGTTTGGTAACTAAGTTGGAGCTTGAAAATAGGATTGCTCAGATTGAAAAACAATTCAAAGCTGCCAATAGAGCTTTACCCCCTGCTGCTGATTTGAGAACGCAAGTATTAGAGCGTTTAATTTCTGAACGTATTCAGCAAAATTTAGCCAGGGAAGCTGGAATTAAAGTGAGCGATAAGGATCTAGATAGGATTCTTGGCAACATCGCAGCACAAAGCAAATTATCTGTTTCCGAGTTGAAACTCAAGATTGAAAAAGAAGGCACTAACTTTAATAAATACAAAGAAGAGATTCGAAAAGAAGTTCAGGCAGCAAGGCTGCGTGAACGTGAGGTTGATGCCCGTGTACAAGTCAGTGAAAGTGAAATAGATAGCTATATTTCTGAGAAAAATAGAGGCAAGATACTACAGGCTGGCAATGATGAAATTTATCTTGCTCAATTAGTGGTCGGCCTGCCAGCCAATGCCAGTCAGTCTGATATTGCTGCGGCAAAAAATAAAGCCGAAGATGTATTAAAGCAAGCCAGTGTTGAAAAAGACTTTTTAGCTTATGGCAAAAAGATTGCTTTACCAGGTTCAGGTATTCGAGTTGAAGATCTAGGTTATAGAACCTTGGATCGTTTGCCACAGTTATTTGTGGATGGTGCTCAAGGGATTGGCGCGAATCAAATGATTCCTCGTATTTTGCAAAGTGGCGCCGGCTTTCATATCATCAAAGTAATAGATAGAAAAGGTGCTTTATCAGCGAATGCTCAAAACATTGTTGTGACACAAACACTAGCTCGACATATTCTTTTGAGGCATCGTCCGGGTGTTACAGATCTTGAGGCTCAGCGTCGTTTAAATGGTTTCAAAGATCAAATCAAAGTGAAGGCATCTGATTTTGCTCAATTAGCAAAAAAACATTCAGAGGATGGCTCTGCGCAAAATGGTGGTAACTTGGGCTGGATGTCCCCTGGTGAATTAGTACCAGAATTTGAGCAGGCCATGAATCAATTGAATGTCAATGAGGTCAGCGATCCAGTCAGAACTGAATTCGGTTGGCACTTGATTCAAGTAGCAGAGAGGCGCCAAGCCCAGCTATCTGCTGATAAACAGCGTGATTACGCCAGAGCCGCTATCAGAGAAAAGAAAATGGATCAGGCCTATGAAGACTGGTTGCGTCAAATCAGAGATGCGGCAACTGTAGAAATCCGCCAATCTAATTAACGATGATTCATATTGCTCTGACCACTGGGGAGCCAGCTGGTATCGGCCCAGAAATCAGTCAAAAGGCTGCCCAAGAGTTTTTGGCGGAACATGCTGACGTGAGCATTCATTTAATAGCTGATCGATCCTTGGTAAATCCTCAGGGTTGTGACAGATTATTCGTGAAGCATTGTCATCTTGCTGAAACAGTCACCCCTGGTCAATTAAATGTTTTGAATGCCCCTTATGTCTTACAAACCTTAGATATTGCAATTAATGGTTGTTTGAATGGTGAGTACCAAGCCATGGTGACTGCGCCGGTTCAAAAAAGTGTTATTTCTGATTCTGGCGTTAAGTTCAGTGGCCATACTGAATACTTGGCCGAGAAATGCAATGCTGACTTGGTTGTGATGATGCTTTGTGGCAAACCTATTTTTGAATCAAAGCTTCTTCCTGATCAGCTAAGGGTGGCGCTGACCACCACCCACATTCCATTGCACAAAGTATCTGCTTCCATCACAACAGAGTTGATTGAAAAAACCATTGAGATTGTTTGGCAAGACCTTAAGAATAAATTTGGCATCAAAGACCCTTCGATTTATGTCACGGGCTTAAATCCTCATGCTGGTGAGTCTGGCCACATGGGTCTTGAGGAAAGGGATGTGATTGCTCCAGCGATTGAGCACATGAAAAAGAAAGGCTATCGCGTCTCAGGGCCGTTTCCTGGCGATACCATTTTCAGCCTCGATAACTTAAAAAATGCTGATGTGATTTTGGCCATGTATCACGATCAAGGTTTAGCCCCATTTAAATTTGCTACATTTGGTGAGGGTGTGAACGTTACTTTGGGACTGCCCATCATCCGCACATCCGTAGATCATGGCACTGCATTGGGTATTGCAGGAAAGAATCAGGCTGACTCAAGCAGCATGCTGGCTGCTTTGAAGGTCGCTTATCAAATGGTAAAGGCCAAGGGTTCTTAGTGGCACACCAAGCTCGCAAACGATTTGGTCAGCACTTTTTGGTTGATAGCGGGATGATTCATCTCATCATCAAGGCCATTGATCCAAAACCACAAGATGCTTTGATTGAAATTGGCCCTGGATTAGGTGCCATGACAAAGCCATTGCTCAATTGCTTGGATGCGATGGCAGTGGTTGAGCTTGATAGAGATCTGGTTAAATTTTGGAAGAATCAAGCGATTGAGAAATTACAGGTTCATGAATCGGATGCCCTGAAATTTGATTTTCAAGCTTGGGCCAAAGAGCAAAGGACGCTGCTTAAAAAAAATGCGCCTGAAGCCCGAGTCAAAATAGTAGGCAATCTTCCCTACAATATTTCTTCACCTTTACTTTTTCACTTGATGTCTGCAGTTGCTGATGTTGATGAACAAGTCTTCATGTTGCAAGCAGAAGTCGTTGAGCGCATGGCTGCAAATCATGGCGATTCAGAATACGGGCGACTGTCCGTGATGTTGCAGTCAAAGTATCACATGGAGAATGTGCTTGATGTTCCTCCTGAGTGCTTTGATCCGCCACCCAAGGTAAATTCTGCGATTGTCAAAATGATCCCAAGGCAAGACATCAATTTGACTGCCAAAGAATATGAGTCATTGGAACGAGTTGTTTCAATGGCTTTTGCACAAAGAAGAAAAGTATTGAGAAATAATCTTGCCAGCATCAAAGATGTCTTGAAGCTAAGCGATGATGTTTTGGGGCTGCGCGCCCAAGATATCTCAGTTGAGGACTATATTGGCTGGGCTCGCCAGCTAGCGCATTAATTACTTGGTTTTATAAGCTGGCGCATCAATCACGCGCATTTCAGCTTCAATCCAGTTTTCAGCTTGTTGATGCAATTCTTCAGCTGATTTATTCTCAGAAGTAATGGCTGGCCCAATTGAAACAGTGATTTTTCCTGGGTACTTGAGAAA
>JBFZCN010000005.1:0-8334 GCA_041307985.1 Burkholderiales bacterium | reverse complement strand
GTTTAATGATTGCTGTAACTTGTTTCATATTCATCTCCTAATGAATTGATGATACCTATATTTCTCTCAGACCATCAAAATATCAAGCTCGGAACTTATTGGTGATGGGGTAACGCCAATCCCGACCCAAAGCTCTTTGAGTGATTCTCACGCCAATCGGCGCTTGGCGACGTTTGTATTCATTGATCTTGATTAAACGTGTGACTTTTTCAACGTCCTCTGATTTAAAGCCGCGGTCGATGATGGATTGAATCGATTCATCTTGTTCCATATAAAGACCAAGGATGGCATCCAATACCTCATACTCAGGCAAGCTATCTTGGTCTTTTTGATCAGGCCTTAATTCAGCCGAAGGGGCTCGGGTCAAAATGCGCTCAGGAATCACCGCTGCAATTCCATTTCTGTATTGGCACAAACGGTAAACCAAAGTCTTGGCAACGTCTTTGATCACAGCAAAGCCGCCAGCCATATCACCATAAAGTGTGCAATAACCTACTGCCATTTCACTTTTGTTACCGGTGGTCAAAACAATTCGGCCAGACTTATTCGATAAAGCCATCAACAAAGTGCCTCGCACACGCGCCTGGATATTTTCTTCGGTGGCATCAATCGGTAAACTTTGGAACTCCGAGGCCAATGAAGCATCAAAAGCATCCACCATCGGCGCAATATTGATTTCATCGTATTGCACACCCAAGTTATCGGCCATTTGCTTGGCGTCGATCCAGGATATGTCAGCGGTATAGCGTGAAGGCATCATCACTGCACGGACCTTATCGGCTCCCAATGCATCAACGGCAATCGCTAAGACCAAAGCTGAATCAACACCGCCGGATAAACCAATGATGGCGCCCGGAAAATTATTTTTATTCAAATAATCTTTAACGCCCAGTACCAAGGCCTCATAAACTTGTGCCTCGATCGAAGTCACTGGACTGATGGTATTTTTTACCAAGTCACCGATGCCGTGGTCTTGCTTAAATTCAATCAATGACAAACACTCTTTGAAGTGAGGCAAGCTCATAACAAGCTCACCTGACTTACTCAGAGCAAACGAGGCGCCATCAAAAACTAATTCATCTTGCCCGCCAACGGCATTCAAATAAACCAAAGGCAAGCCAGTTTCTAAAACAATTGATTTGATCATTTGTTGACGAAGATCTTGCTTCTCTAGATGGTAAGGTGATGCGTTGGAAACAATCAAGAGCTCTGCGCCTGCATGCTTGGCTTGGGCTGCTGGGCCACTGTGCCAACTATCTTCACAAATGAGAATACCTACTTTTGTGCCATCAATATCAATCACACAGGCGTCGTTGCCCGGTTCGAAATATCTCACCTCATCAAAGACTTCGTGATTGGGTAATTTTTGTTTGGCATAAGAGGCAATCACTTTGCCCCCAAATAAAACACTGGCCATATTTTGTAGGCCCGCAGATGTTCTTTGCGGGTGGCCGACCAATACCCTCAAATTAGGATAGATGGCCAAGGCTTTGGCCAATTGATTCAATTGCTGATCAACCGCTTGTATGAAGGCATCTCTTAACAGCAAATCCTCAGGTGGGTATCCCGTAAGGGATAACTCGGGTGTCACCAGTAATTTAGCGCCTTCGGCATTCGATTTTTTTGCATCATCGAGAATCAGCTGCGCGTTCTTGATTAAATCACCAAGAACGGGGTTTGATTGGGACAGGGCAATAAAAAACGGAGGCATGAGGAACATTATCCCATTGCCTCCGTTTGGTGTCAGCAGACTAATTACTTAGATTTGTTGTATCTCTCAATACCTTCCAAGATTTCTTGCTTAGCCTTCGCTGGACCTTCCCAACCCTTGATCTTCACCCACTTACCTTTTTCAAGGTCTTTGTAGTGCTCAAAAAAGTGTTGGATTTGGTTCAAACGCAATTCATTCATATCTCCTGGTTTTTGCCAGTGAGTGTAAATAGGCAAAATTTTGTCTTCAGGGACGGCCAATAGCTTTGCATCGCCACCCGCCTCATCATCCATCATCAAGACACCAATCGGTCGGCAACTAACAACCACACCCGGAATCAATGGGAAGGGAGTAATCACCAAAACGTCTACTGGGTCACCATCGTCAGAAATTGTTTTAGGAATATATCCATAGTTACATGGATAGTGCATCGCTGTACCCATAAAACGGTCTACAAAAATGGCGCCTGATTCTTTATCCACTTCATATTTGACTGGATCTGCATTCATTGGGATTTCAATGATGACATTAAAAAAATCCGGGGCTTTTTTGCCTGGGGTGACTTTATCTAAACTCATTCTTTCTCCATTGGATCTATATTCATCCCCGAATCTTAACAAACCTCGCTATCAGCAAGCTGACAAGCCCAGAAATCGATTGAATTCATTTCAAATTCCAGCCATACATAGGGTTTACAACTAGGTATTAGCTATTGCGTATAAAAATCCTAGCAATTAGCATCTCTGAGGGCTCGCCCCTATAAAAGGAGTTTATAAAAATGAATAACATTCAACTCGGACTATATTTAGTGATTGCCTGCGGCATAGCTGCAGTTTTATATGGTTTCGTTGCAAGAAGCTGGATTCTTTCTCAAGATGCTGGTAATGCCAGAATGCAAGAAATTGCAGGCGCGATTCAGCAAGGCGCTCAAGCCTATCTAACAAGACAATATAAAACAATTGCAATAGTGGGCGTGGTTTTAGTCGTACTCATTGCAATCTTCCTTGATCAAAATACTGCGATAGGTTTCGCAATTGGCGCAATTCTTTCTGGAGCCTGTGGTTTTATTGGCATGAACGTATCCGTTAAAGCCAACGTTAGAACCGCACAAGCTGCCACCAAAGGTATAAATGAAGCGCTGAATGTTGCTTTTAAAGGTGGTGCCATCACAGGCATGTTGGTTGTTGGTTTAGGCCTACTTGGCGTCACCCTTTTCTATGTTTGGTTATCGAGCCAAAACACCACTTCAAGCTTAGATGTTTTACTAAAACCATTGTTGGGATTTGCATTTGGCTCATCACTCATATCAATTTTTGCAAGATTGGGTGGCGGTATTTTCACCAAAGGCGCAGACGTAGGTGCAGACTTGGTTGGTAAGGTAGAGGCAGGTATTCCAGAGGACGACCCGCGCAATCCAGCAGTTATTGCTGACAACGTGGGTGACAACGTGGGTGACTGTGCAGGTATGGCTGCCGACCTATTCGAAACTTATGCAGTGACCATCATCGCCACCATGGTACTGGGTGCGCTCATGATTAAGACGGCCGCTCTTGAAGCTGTGCTTTATCCCCTGGTATTAGGCGGTGTATCAATCATTGCCTCCATCATTGGCTGTAGCTTTGTTAAAGCCTCACCTGGCATGAAAAACGTTATGCCAGCTCTGTACAAAGGTTTAATCATTGCAGGCGTTCTTTCTCTCATTGCCTTTTACTTTGTAACGGTATGGTTGATACCTGACAATGTTTTAGGTGCTGCTGGCAGCCAAATGCGTTTATTTGGCGCGACAGTCGTCGGTCTTTTGCTAACAGGTGTATTGGTTTGGGTAACCGAGTACTACACCGGTACTGACTTCAAACCAGTACAGCACATTGCTGAAGCATCTACCAAAGGACACGGCACAAATATCATCGCCGGCCTAGGTATTTCGATGAAATCAACTGCCTGGCCAGTCTTATTTATTTGTTTATCAATCTACTCAGCTTACGCATTGGCTGGCATTTACGGTATTGCTGTGGCTGCTACTGCCATGCTTTCAATGGCGGGTATTGTTGTGGCTTTAGACGCCTACGGCCCCATCACAGATAATGCTGGCGGTATCGCAGAGATGGCTGAATTGCCAGAATCTGTGCGCGACATCACAGACCCATTGGATGCTGTTGGCAATACAACCAAAGCTGTGACCAAGGGTTATGCGATTGGATCTGCTGGTTTAGCAGCTTTGGTTTTATTTGCTGACTACACGCACACATTAGAAACTGCTGGTCATCGCGTCACATTTGACCTATCAAATCACATGGTGATCATTGGTCTCTTCATTGGGGGTTTGATTCCCTACCTATTTGGCGCCATGGCCATGGAAGCTGTAGGTCGAAGTGCCGGTGCGGTGGTTGAAGAAGTACGTCGTCAATTTAGAGAAATTCCAGGCATCATGGATGGCACTGCCAAACCTGAATACGGCAAAGCTGTAGACATGTTAACCACGGCTGCGATTAAAGAAATGATCGTCCCATCACTTCTACCTGTTGTAGTACCTATTTTGGTTGGTTTATTACTAGGGCCTGCAGCGTTAGGTGGCTTATTAATGGGCACCATCATCACTGGATTATTTGTCGCTATCTCCATGTGTACTGGTGGTGGAGCTTGGGATAACGCTAAGAAATATATTGAAGATGGTCATTTTGGTGGAAAAGGCTCGGAAGCACATAAAGCAGCCGTGACTGGTGACACTGTGGGTGATCCCTACAAAGATACAGCCGGTCCAGCCATTAACCCGCTCATCAAGATCATTAATATTGTGGCCCTTTTAATCGTGCCATTAATCCCATTAGCAAAATAATTAATCAACAAAATCAACACTTAACGGGGGCTTGCCCCCGTTTTTTATTCTGCAACGCAACAATTAAGCATGTTGTATGGCATAATCCCGCTTGTAGTATGAAACATCGCCCCCAGCCAGAGTTCTAATTAAGAGAACTACATGCCTTTTTGTTTGTCTGTTGGTCGATGCCTTAATTGACCAAACCACAGAAAGGACATCCCTCCAAAGGGATGTGCGTGACTATGACTATTAGTTTTAAAGAAATGGGCTTAGCCCAGCCCCTGCTTCAAGCAACTGAAGCTCTCGGCTATACACAAGCCACTCCTGTTCAAGAAAAAGTGATCCCTGCTGCCTTAATCGGTGGTGACTGGATGGTGAGTAGCCAAACAGGTAGCGGAAAAACAGCTGCTTTCTTATTACCTCTATTGAATCAATTGCTAGCGGCCAATCCAAACGGCAAACCTGTTCCAGGTCGTGCTGAGCCACAAGTATTGGTTTTATGCCCAACACGTGAACTTGCCCAGCAAGTTACTGCGGACGCCATTAACTTGGTTAAGTTTGCTCGCGGTATCCGCATTGCAACCATCATGGGTGGCATGCCTTACGGTAAACAAATTTCTCAAATCAAAGGTGCCAACCTAGTTGTTGCCACACCTGGTCGTTTATTAGACTTGAGCAACAGCCGCGCGATTCGCTTAGATAAAGTGAAATGCATGATTATTGACGAAGCAGATCGCATGTTGGATCTTGGCTTCCAAGACGATATCGAAGCAATTCATCAATTGTGTTCAGATCGCGGTCAAACATTGATGTTCTCAGCAACGTTTGCGCCACGCATCATGCAATTGGCCACCAGCCTTATGAATAATCCTGGTCGCATTGAATTGACCAGCGCTCATGACAAGCATGAGAATATTTCTCAAACATTGCATTGGGCTGACAGCATTGCTCACAAGCATAAGTTATTAAGCCATTGGTTATCAGACCCAACGATGGAGCAAGCTGTTGTGTTTGCTAGTACGCAAGTAGATAGCGAATCAATTGCTGATTCATTGCGTGCTGACGGATATGATGCAACTGCACTTCACGGTGCCATGCCTCAAGCTGTTCGTAATCGTCGCCTTCAGTCATTGCGCAAAGGTCAAACTCGTATCTTGGTAGCAACTGATGTGGCTGCCCGCGGTATTGACGTTCCAACCATCACGCACGTGATTAACTTTGGCTTGCCAATGAAAGCTGAAGATTACGTGCACCGCATTGGTCGTACAGGCCGCGCTGGTCGCAGTGGTGTTGCCATCACTTTGGCTGAACATCGCGATCGTTCAAAGATTCGTGCCATTGAACAGTACACACAACAGCCATTACAAGCTGAAGTGATTCCTGGACTTGAGCCACAGGAAAAATCACGCAAGCCATCACAACGTCCAGGCGCTGGTCGCCCAGGCAGATCTTTTGGTGGCAAAGGTGCTAGCAATGCTTCCAATCGTCAAGGCGAAGGTAAAACATTCAAGCAAAATCATTTTGCAAAACCAGCAGGTCCTAAGTTTGCAGGTTCAGGCAAACCTTCTTCAGGCCCTAAATTTGGTGGCAGCAAACCAACGGGTCCAAAGCGCTCATTTGCTTAAATGAAAAAGCTTCGCCAGTCTTGGTTGAATCTTGATCACACGGTGCTGCATGCAGCACCGTTGGTCTGGCAAGACTGGTTGAGCAACACCCACTCCCTCACTCAACTCATTGCAAAAAAAACCCAAGCAACAGTCACTGTTGAGGTTTTAAGCGATTGCAGGCAAAGCTTGTTAGCTGATGAAGCAGCCCTATTTGGGCACTCCATGCGTCGCTGTCGGATTCGAGAAGTGTATCTTTGCGTCAACGACGTTCCAGTTGTATTTGCCCGCAGTGTTTTACCCACCAGCAGTTCTACGGGTGTTAACCGGGATGTCTTGCAACTTGGTAGCAAGCCATTGGGTGAAGTGCTGTTTAAAAAAGGTGTTGCACCAATCATATTGCGAGAAATCACCGAGATACCTGGTTTGGGCTGGGGAAGAAGAAGCCTCTATCAACTCAAAGGTCACCCTATTCTGATCAGCGAATTCTTCTTACCTGAATTACTTGATCAAATGAAATCAACAAGCAATCAAGTAATAAGAAAATAAAAAAAGCTGCCAAAGTTTCCTAGGGCAGCTTTTTTAAAAACTGGTTTTGATTACTTTTGATTACATAATGTAACCGATGTGCGCAGCAGCCAAAGCGAACAAGATTGCTAAGCATGTAGCAACGGCCAACATCACAATCAAAGTGATGATTTTTTGGTTGATTGCGTCTTTACTTTCGGTGTGCCATTCGTTCATTTAAAGCTCCCTCATCAAATTAATAGCTATTGACCGTATTATCCATGAAAAAGGTATCTTATTTAATATTTATCAAATTTCGTATCTCTTTAATGACTTCTGACGGCGTCAAGCCGATTGGTCCAACGCCTTGATTTAATAGGCTATCAGCCGCAATCGCGTGCAGCTCTACAGCCAGACAGCTTGCCTCAAATGGGTTGATGTGATGCTTGATTCCTTGGCTCATGATGGCTGCAATCACCCCAGTCAATACATCCCCCATACCAGCAACCCCCATGCCAGGATGGCCTTTGAGACACACCTGAGTTGCTTCATTCAACTGAGGAGATTTGATCAAAGTGTGTTGACCCTTAAGGACAGTGATGGCTCCTGTTAAAGCGACGAGTTGATCAATCGCCACGGATCGATCAATTTGTATTTGCTCAGGTGTTGTATTGAGTAATTTGGCCGCTTCACCTGGATGGGGTGTGATCACTGTTCTCAATGATGGGCGAGTCTTAAGTTGCTTCATCAGTTCGGCATCACCCGCAATTAAATTAAGACCATCAGCATCAATGACCATTAAAGCAGATGACTGCAATGCATCGCTCAATAAATCGCGAGCTTTTTCACTTTGCCCTAAACCTGGCCCAATGGCTAATACATCGGCTTGTGCCTTTTCAATCATTTCTCTTGATGCATGGCTCAACATCAATTCAGCTTGATCTGAAAGAACTGATATAGCGTGCTCATCCAAAAAGCCAATCATCACCCATCCAGCACCCGCATGCAGTGCTGCTCGACCAGATAACAAAACAGATCCCGCCATTCCAGGGGCTCCGCCAATGATCAAGACCTTACCCGCATGGCCTTTGTGCTCATGGGCTTGCCGGATCAGACGGCTGAGAAGATGCAGAGAATTAAGTTCTTGAGGATTCATGAATTTTTCTAATAAGTCTATACTCAAGACTACAACAAAAAAGGGGATCAACCATGAATTTGCATTTGTATTACTGCCCAGGAACCTGTTCTTTCGTTCCTCACGTGATGCTTGAATTAGTCAAAGAAAGCAAGGGCCAAGATTTCGCATCGACCATGATCACTTTGCGCAATGGCGAACACTTAAAACCTGAGTACCAAGCGATCAACCCAAGAAGCCAAGTACCGGCATTGATCGTTGATGGTCAATTGGTGACACAAGTCGTGGCCATCACTAACTTCTTGAACGAAGCATTTCCAGAAGCCAAAATATTTCCGAACGACCCAATGGAGAAAGCACAAGCTTTATCCATGTTTGTTTGGATGAATAACACAGTTCACCCAACTTTCACCAGAGTATTCAGACCTGAGCGCTTTGGTGATGAAGCAGGTAAAGAGGGTGTTAAATCAACGGCTTTGGAAATGTTCAAAACGCAATTGATAGAAATTGATAAATTAGTGGCAGACGGTCGCACATTCATTTGCGGTAAGCAATTGAG
>JBFZCN010000004.1:0-2686 GCA_041307985.1 Burkholderiales bacterium | reverse complement strand
TGTGGGTGATGCGCACTGCCGAGTCTGTTTTGTTGATGTGCTGACCACCCGCGCCAGAGGCTCTGAATGTGTCAATGCGTAAATCTGCTGGGTTGATTTCAATATCGCTGATTTCATCGGCTTCAGGCATCACAGCCACTGTACAAGCTGAGGTGTGAATCCGTCCTTGAGTTTCTGTTTGAGGCACGCGTTGAACTCGATGACCGCCTGATTCAAATTTAAGTTTTGAGAAAGCACTTTGCCCAACAATGCGCAAAATAACTTCTTTGTAACCACCCAAATCTGACTCTGAAGCGCTCACCACTTCTACTTGCCAACGTTGTCTTTCAGCAAAGCGCGTGTACATCCTGAATAAATCGGCAGCGAATAAAGCACTTTCATCACCGCCGGTGCCCGCACGAATTTCCAAAAAGATATTTTTATCATCATTGGGATCTTTGGGTAATAGCAGACGCTGTAAATCAGCTTGCATGTTTTCCATGCGCTCTTTGGCAGATTTGATTTCTTCTTCTGCAAAGGCTTTCATTTCAGGATCGGCTTGCATCGCTAAAGCGGCTTGCTCATCCGCCTCTGCTTGAATGAATAACTGAAATTGTTCGACAACAGGGGATATCTCCGCATGCTCACGATTGAGTTTGCGGTACTGATCCATGTCCTTGGTGATTTCTTCCTGGACTAACAATGAATTGAGTTCTGCGAGCCTGGCATCTAATTGCTCAAGCTTCGCTTTCATACTTGGTTTCATCTATTGACTGGAGTTATTTGACCGGAATAAACCCGGTAAGATTTTCATGAGTGCGTCACGCTCTTCGCCTTGCGCATGTTGCAAAGCGTGTAAAGAGCCGTGTAAAAACTTATTAGTGAGGCCTTGCGCTAGAAGATCCAATACCACTTGTGGGTCTTCGCCTTTGGCGAGCAGCTTGCGGGCACGCTCAAGCTCGATTGAACTCAAGTCTTCGCCGCGTTGGCGCAAGTCTTGAATCAATGGCACAGTGCCTCTGGTTTCTAACCAGTGCATGAAATGCGATACGCGGGTTTCAATGATTGCTTCCGCTTGACCCACTGCTGCTTGACGAGAGTCTGAACCAGCTTGAACAATGTCACTCAAGTCATCAACCGTGTAGAGGTACACGTCATTTAATTTGCCCACCTCAGCTTCAATGTCACGAGGCACTGCTAAGTCAACCATCACAACTGGGCGATGACGACGTTGCTTAACAGCACTTTCAACCATGCCCAAACCAATGATCGGTAAGGTGCTGGCAGTGCAAGAAACCACAATGTCAAAGTCATGAAGGCGTGTGGGTAGATCAGACAGGCGCAAAGATTCTGTTGCCAAACCTTGTTCTGATAGTTGATCAGCCAGTTCTTGACCGCGCTCCAAAGTGCGATTGGCCACAGCCATTAATTTTGGTTTGCGCGCCGCAAAATGTGTGGCGCACAAATTGATCATTTCACCAGCGCCGATGAATAAAACTTTTTGATCAGAAACGCTTTCAAAAATTCTTTCAGATAGGCGCACTGCAGCAGCTGCCATGGAAATCGAATGGACCCCGATTTCAGTAGTGCCACGAACTTCTTTGGCCACCTGAAAAGTTTTTTGAAAAAGTTGATTGAGGTAGGTGCCCAGTGAACCAGCTTCATCAGCAAAGCGCACCGCATCTTTTAACTGACCCAAAATTTGAGTTTCACCAACCACCATTGAATCTAAACCGCAGGCCACTCTGAAAGCATGACGCACAGCCAGTGATTGTGGCAAGACATAAACATGAGGCATTAATTCTTGGTGATCGATACCCCGAGATTTCGCGAGCCATTCGATCGCACTTTTCTTCAGCAAAGAAGATTGCTGATCGGTATGCTCGTCATTGGCAGCGCAATACAATTCTGTTCTATTGCAAGTCGATAAAATCGTTGCTTCTGGCAAATCTGTTTCAGATACACTGGCCAAATGATCTTTCAGATGATGCAAGGCAGGCTGAATCATCTCAGGTGTGAATGCCACCTGTTCGCGTACCTGGATCGGTGCGGTGTGATGATTAATGCCTAATGTCAAAATCTGCATAATGAAATTATAAGTTTTTCATGGAGTTAGGATGAGTTTTCTAGCATTTTTAGTGTTTGGTGGATCGGTTGGCTTTATCAGTGCCTACTTTCATCCTAAAAAAATGAGTAAAAACACATCCTTTTTTAAGAAATATGGCTGGGCCGTGTTGATCGGGGCGGCCTCTTCAGCAATGACGTCGATTTTGGGCCAAAGCTTGAAATTCTTTCAATCTGGCCAAGTTTTGGAGTGGTTGTCCGCTATGGTTTTTGCGATTTTCTGCGTTTTTTTGTTCAAATTAGGCCAAAAATGATCAAAAAAAAGCAAAAAACAGGCAAAACTGAAAAAACCTGAAATTTCACTTCTTTTTGCTTCATTTCGGCAAACAAAAGTAAAAAGGGCTCAAATCTGAGCCCTTTTTTGTGGTTATTGGCTTTTTAGACCTCAGTTTGAACTTAATCAAACCTCAATTAAACATTGAACAAGAAGTTCAGCACATCACCATCTTTGACAACATACTCTTTGCCCTCAGCACGCATCTTGCCAGCCTCTTTTGCACCAGTTTCACCCTTAAGGGCGATGAAATCGTCAAAAGCGATGGTTTGCGCACGAATGAAGCCGCGCTCAAAGTCAGTGTGAATC
>JBFZCN010000003.1:0-6118 GCA_041307985.1 Burkholderiales bacterium | reverse complement strand
CGTCACATGCTTCTCATCCAAGTGCCAACCACGTGGGCGAACTTGCAAGGTAGCAATCTTGTCATTCAACTTGTAACTCTTGCCATTTTGCTCAAGACTGAGTTCGCGACGAATCGCTTTTTTCATGTTGATTTGGCCTTGAATTTGATTCGTCCAGTTTGGGCTGTTTGAATCCTCAAAGTCAGTCATGTAAGAGTCTGCGCCTGAGTTAAAGGCATTGATCACCATTTTTGCCTCTACAGGACCGGTGATTTCAACGCGACGGCAGTGCAAGGCTGCTGGAATTGGAGCAACTTTCCAGTCACCCTCACGAATGTGTTTTGTCTCAGCCAAAAAGTCAGGTTTTTCACCAGCATCTAAACGCTTGGTGCGCTCAACACGTGCTTTTAGAAGTTCCTGACGACGTGGTTCAAAAGCGCGGTGAAGTTTGGCGACCAAAGCCAGAGCTTCAGGGGTCAAAATCGTTGCAAATTCTGGGGTTACTTCGGCGCTGATGGCCATGCCTTGTGGCAAGTTAGACATAAAAAAACTCCTGTAAAACAAATAGTTATGGTTATAAGTGCGTAATGCTTTTTCGTGCAAAACCAACATTATGCCTTTTGGAGGAAAAAATGTCCCAAAAGGCTGGTTGAATAAATGATGAATTTGTTGATTCAAGGTCAACCAAATCCAAAACTCACGCGTTAATGGCATAAGGACACTTTTATAGGAGCCTTCTGTGAGATACGGTTTTAACCATTTATCTGATGATGAATTTCTAGTTTTGTGCAAAGAATTGAATAAAAACAAAGGGTTGCTCTTGATTGGTAAGATCAAAGAGTTGCCACCCAAGCTGGCCGCTTTTGCAGAATGGCGCAAAGGTTTGAGCTATATGCAAGCGTACGCATGATCAAATTTATAAGAATAATTAAATAAATAGACAAAAAATTAGAAGCATTCAATAAAAAAACCGCCTGATTGGGCGGTTTTTTTATTAGCGGTGGTTTTTGACACTACTGCTCACTTTAGCTCAGAGCTTGAATCACCTCAGGTGGTGCTTGAACCAATTCAATCAAAACACCTTCGCCCCCGATGGGGAAGTCTTCATTACCTTTGGGGTGTAAAAAAGTGATGTCATAGCCTGCCGCACCTTTTCGAATGCCGCCAGGTGCAAATCTCACACCATTGGCAGTTAACCACTCAACTGCGACTGGCAGATTATCTACCCACAGACCAATGTGATTGAGTGGAGTTGTGTGCACAGCAGGTTTCTTTTCTGGATCGATGGGTTGCATCAAATCCACTTCCACCTTGTGTACACCCTTGCCCATGGCACAAATGTCTTCATCAACGTTTTCACGTTCTGACTTAAATGTACCAGTCACTTCTAGACCAAACATATCAACCCAAAGCTTTTGCAGTTTGGTTTTGTCTGGTCCACCAATAGCGATTTGCTGAATGCCCAAAATTTTGAATGGTTTAGTCATGGGCTGGCTCACTCGAATCTCAGAATTTCTTGATCAACTGCAAGACTCTCACCTTTGGCAGCCATCACAGCAGCAACCACGCCATCTTGCGTTGCCACCAAGACGTTTTCCATCTTCATGGCTTCAATTGCAGCAAGGCGTTGACCTGCTTCTACTTTTTGGCCAACTGTGACAGCCACATCAACCAATAAACCAGGCATTGGGGACAACAAGAACTTCGACATATCTGGCGGCTCTTTGAATGGCATTAGTTTTTGCATTTCAGCCGCTTGCGGTGTTAAGACCATGCTATCGATTCTGACGCCGTCGAATTGCAGGCGATAGAACGTGCCCATGCGCTCAACCTGAAGTGCGATCTCACGACCGTTCACAGATGCTTTGTAAATGATTTGACCTGGGTTCCAGTCTGAATCAATTTTATAAATTGAACCATCCACTGTGACCTCATAACCACGAGCCGTTTCATGAATGGACGTTGGCACGTAATTCATCTTGCCAGCTTCACCAGCTGCCACCACGAATTCAGTTGGGATTTTGACCTCATGACCTTCAAGCTGGCCATAAATACCAGCTGCGCGATCCAAGTAACGGCGATGAACGGCGGTTGCCAATGCATCCATTAATTTTGGATCTTGGGCTTTGACATCCGATGCTCTGAATCCATGCGGAAATTGTTCGGCAATAAAACCGGTGTTGAAGTCGCCAGAAATAAAACGTGGGTGCTGCATCAAGGCTGCTTGGAATGGGATGTTTGAATGGATACCGCGAATCACGAATTCATTCAAAGCAGCGCGCATCTTAGTGATGGCATCCAAACGATCTTTACCGTGCACGATCAATTTAGCAATCATGGAGTCGTAGTACATCGGAATCTCACCACCTTCATACACGCCCGTGTCCACACGCACACCATTCACCTCTTCAGGTGGCTGGTACCGAACCAAACGGCCAGTTGATGGCAAGAAGTTACGGTAAGGATCATCAGCATTGATACGGCATTCCATCGACCAACCATTGCGCTGAATATCTTTTTGACCGAATGATAATTTTTCACCAGCGGCCACTCGGATCATTTGTTCGACAAGGTCAAGACCTGTGATTGATTCAGTCACAGGGTGCTCTACTTGCAAACGAGTATTCATTTCTAAGAAGTAGAAAGATTGATCTTTACCAACCACAAATTCAACCGTACCAGCTGATTGATACTTCACAGCTTTGGCCAAAGCCACTGCTTGATCACCCATGGCTTTGCGAGTTTCATCACTGATGAATGGGGATGGTGCTTCTTCGATCACCTTTTGGTGACGGCGCTGAATCGAGCACTCACGCTCCCACAAATAAACGGCGTTCCCATGAGCATCGCCCAATACTTGAATCTCAATGTGACGAGGTTCTTCAACAAACTTCTCGATAAAGACACGGTCATCACCAAAGCTGTTGCGTGCCTCGTTCTTACAAGCCGAGAAACCTTCAAAAGCTTCTTTATCATTGAATGCAACGCGCAAACCTTTGCCGCCACCGCCTGCTGATGCTTTGATCATCACTGGGTAGCCAATGTCTTTGGCAATTTTTACCGCAGACTCAGGGGTATCAATCGCATCGTTGTAACCAGGAATGGTGTTGACCTTGGCTTCGTTGGCTAATTTCTTAGAAGCAATCTTGTCACCCATCGCAGCAATCGAGTAATGCTTAGGTCCAATGAAAGTGATGCCCTCTTCTTCCAAGCGCTTAGCAAATGCTTCATTCTCAGATAAGAAACCATAACCCGGATGAACAGCTTCTGCACCAGTGTCTTTACACGCCCTGATGATGTTGTCCATCACCAAATAAGATTCACGTGACGGAGCTGGGCCAATGCACACCGCTTCATCAGCAAGCTCAACGTGACGTGCGTCACGGTCGGCTTCAGAGTACACCGCCACAGTTTTAATGCCCATCTTGCGAGCAGTTTTAATCACGCGGCAAGCAATTTCACCACGGTTAGCAATCAGAATCTTCTTAAACATGTTCTCGTCCTAATCGATTAAAGGGGGATGTTGCCGTGTTTGCGCCAAGGATTTTCAATATCCTTGTCTTTGAGCATGGCCAAAGATCTTGCAACACGTTTACGAGTTTCATGAGGCATGATCACGTCATCGATGTAACCACGACGACCGGCCACGAACGGATTGGCAAACTTGGCTTTGTACTCTGCCTCGCGCTCAGCTAATTTGGCAGGATCCCCTTTTTCTTCACGGAAAATAATTTCAACAGCGCCCTTTGGCCCCATCACCGCAATTTCGGCAGAAGGCCAGGCAAAGTTAACATCCCCTCTGAGGTGTTTTGAAGCCATCACATCATAAGCACCGCCATAGGCCTTGCGCGTGATCACTGTGATTTTTGGTACTGTGCATTCTGCGTAGGCGTATAACAACTTAGCGCCGTGCTTGATGATGCCGCCATATTCTTGTGAAGTACCTGGCATGAATCCTGGCACATCTACAAATGTAACCACTGGGATATTGAAAGCATCGCAGAAACGCACAAAGCGAGCTGCTTTGATCGATGATTTGATGTCCAAGCAACCGGCCAATACCAATGGTTGATTCGCAACGACACCGACTGTTTGACCTTCAATGCGCGCAAAACCAATGATGATATTTTTCGCATAGTCAGGCTGAATCTCAAAAAAGTCACCATCATCAACTGTTTTGGTGATGAGCTCATGCATGTCATATGGTTTATTGGCGTTATCTGGCACCAATGTATCTAGCGAGTAATCTAAGCGCTCCGCTGTATCTGCGCCCTTGCGCACCGGTGGCTTTTCTTTATTGGATAAAGGCAGGTAGTTAAAGAAGCGACGCAACATTAAAATCGCTTCAACATCATTTTCAAAGGCGCGATCACAAACACCTGATTTTGTTGAGTGCGTCATGGCACCACCCAACTCTTCTGCAGTCACTTCTTCATGGGTCACAGTCTTCACAACTTCTGGACCAGTCACGAACATGTATGAACTGTCTTTGACCATGAAAATAAAATCGGTCAATGCTGGTGAATACACGGCACCACCAGCACTAGGGCCCATGATCAAAGAAATTTGAGGAATCACACCTGAAGCAGAAACGTTGCGCTGGAAAATCTCAGCATAACCACCCAAAGATGCCACACCCTCTTGAATACGTGCTCCGCCTGAGTCATTCAAACCAATCACTGGAGCACCAACTTTCATGGCTTGATCCATGACCTTGCAAATCTTCTCAGCGTGAGCTTCAGACAATGAGCCCCCAAATACTGTGAAGTCTTGTGAATACACAAAGGTCAAACGACCATTGATCATACCGTAACCAGTCACCACACCATCGCCAGGCACAGACTCATTGGCCATGCCAAAGTCTGTACAACGATGCTCAACGAACATGTCCCATTCTTCAAATGAACCTTCGTCCAATAACAACTCAATGCGCTCACGGGCCGTCAACTTGCCTTTGCCGTGCTGGGCATTGATGCGCTTTTGACCGCCGCCGAGGCGAGCCTGTTCACGCTTGGCTTCTAGTTGTTTGATGATGTCGTGCATAAAATGCTCTCCCTTGTTTCTCAATCTTTATTTCATTAAATCCAATAATCTTCTGGCTGCTACCGAAGCTGCCATGGTTCCTTGGTTCACTGCCTCGCTCAACTCAGGCAAAAGTTTTTGTACTTGGGCATTGGCTTTGAAGTTTTGTCTCAAGCCCGCTTCGATGCGCTCCCACATCCATGCTTGGGCCTGTTGTTTTCTTCTCAATGCCAAGTGACCATGCTTGGTCTGAATGTCTTTGAATGTGTTGACCATGTCCCAAAATTCTGTGATGCCCTCAGACTTCAATGCACTCATGCGCATCACCTTGGGATGCCAAAGCGTTTCATCATGGTGAGCGTGTTCGGGGTTGCCGTGCATGCTGAACAAGCGCAATGAGCTCATGATTTGAACTTGGGCTCGGGTCGCAGCATCTGGATCTAAATCAACTTTATTGATAGCCACCAAATCAGCTAACTCCATCACGCCTTTTTTAATGGCTTGAAGGTCATCGCCAGCATTGGGCAGTTGTAATAAAACAAACATATCTGTCATATTGGCAACGGCTGTTTCGCTTTGGCCAACACCCACAGTTTCAACAATCACCACATCATGGCCCGCTGCTTCAGCAACCAACATCGCTTCTCTGGTTTTTTCTGCTACACCACCCAGGTTGCCCGAAGAAGGCGTGGGCCTGATAAATGCCTTGTCATTAACTGATAAAAATTCCATGCGGGTTTTATCGCCCAGAATCGAACCACCCGATACAGTGGAAGATGGGTCAATCGCCAAGACTGCCACGCGATGACCCTTGCTGATCAGATACAAGCCCAAGGCTTCAATGAAAGTGGATTTACCAACACCAGGAACACCAGAAATACCTAATCTAAAAGATTGGCCACTCTTGGGCAGAATGGCATTGAGCAACTCATCCGCTCTTAAACGGTGATCGGGTCTGGTTGACTCCAACAAGGTGATGGCTTTGGCCATGGCTCGGCGTTGCGCGGATCCAGGTTTAGCATCTGCACCACAGATGGCATCAATGAGTATTTGATCTTCTGTTTGCACGTTGGTCTTTGTTAGGTGTTTGCTCAGTGATCAATGATTGGATTATTTT
>JBFZCN010000002.1:0-8609 GCA_041307985.1 Burkholderiales bacterium | reverse complement strand
CATGATGGTCGTATTGACCATCGAACCAGGTTGGAATGCCAAATGTGGCACACGGTGCTCAGGATCCGCTGTTTGCAAACGGGCCACATCGACCAAGTCGGCAATCACTGCAGAGGCCGTTGGCTCTGCACCAGCACCTTTACCGTAGTAAAGCGTTGTTCCTACTGCATCACCCATTACCTGAACTGCATTCATGGCACCTTCAACGTTGGCAATCAAACGTTTTGTCGGAATCAGGGTTGGGTGAACGCGCAACTCAATACCATCTTTGGTTTTTTTGGCGATACCCAATAACTTAATGCGATAACCTAGCTGCTCTGCATATTTGATATCTATTGCTGAGAGCTTGGTGATACCTTCTATGTGAGCTTTATCAAATTGCATCGGAATACCAAACGCAATCGCACTCATGATGGTGGCCTTGTGGGCAGCATCAACACCTTCAATATCAAATGTGGGATCAGCCTCTGCGTAGCCTAAGCGTTGAGCTTCTTTTAATACAACATCAAAGTCCAAGCCTTTGTCGCGCATCTCAGACAAAATGAAATTGGTGGTACCGTTGATGATGCCGGCAATCCATTCGATACGATTGGCAGTCAAACCTTCACGCAACGCTTTGATGATCGGAATACCGCCAGCAACTGCGGCCTCAAAGTTGACTGTCACACCCTTGGCTTGAGCAGCAGCAAAGATTTCGTTTCCATGAACCGCTAAAAGTGCTTTATTGGCAGTCACCACGTGCTTACCATTATTGATAGCAGCCAATACCAATTCTTTAGCGATGCCATAACCACCGATCAATTCAACCACAACGTCAATTTCAGGGTTATTCACCACCAGTTTGGCATCCCCCACCACTTTGGCACGACCCTTGACCAACTCTTCAGCGCGCTTGGTATCGAGGTCAGCAACCGTATGGATTTGAACGCCACGACCAGCGCGACGAGTGATTTCTTCTTGATTGCGCTCAAGCACATTGAATACACCACCACCAACAGTACCGATGCCTAGAAGGCCAACTTGAATAGGTTTCATAACTAAAAACTCTTACTTAATTAAAGGTGAAAATAAAATTTACTGCTGCTTATTTGTTGTTGCTGTATTGATGCCCATTTGCGCCTGAAACAAATTGGCTTACTTTTTGCCGTATTTTTGGCGATAACGCTCCAAGAACTTCGCGAGTCTTGCAATCGCCTCGCGCAAGACATCTTCGTGCGGCAAGAAAACGATTCTGAAATGATCTGGCTTTGGCCAATTAAAGCCACTGCCTTGCACCAATAAAACCTTTTCTTCACGCAACAAGTCTGCAATGAATTCTTGATCATTCTCAATTGGATACATCTCAGGATCCAATTTAGGGAATAAATACAGAGCCGCCTTGGGTTTAACGCAAGTCACGCCCGGTATTTTTGTGACCAAGTCCCAGGCAAGGTCTCGTTGACGACGCAAACGTCCGCCTTCACCTACCAAGTCATCAATACTTTGATACCCGCCCAATGCTGTTTGAATCGCATTTTGACCAGGCACGTTAGCGCACAAGCGCATGGATGAAAGCATGTTCAAGCCTTCGATGTAATCTTTGGCGCTGGCTTTATTCCCCGATACCACCATCCAACCAGAGCGGTAGCCGCAGGCACGGTAATTTTTTGATAAGCCATTGAATGTCACTGTCACAACATCGGTTGATAAGGCAGCGATGGACGTGTGCTTTTCCCCATCAAACAAGGTCTTGTCGTAAATCTCATCGGCAAAAATGATCAAGTTGTGCTCGCGAGCCAAAGCAATGATGTCTTTCAGAACTTCATCGCTATACAAAGCGCCTGTTGGATTGTTAGGATTGATCACCACAATCGCTTTAGTCTTAGAAGTGATTTTTGCTTTGATGTCAGCAATGTCTGGAGACCAATCTTGAGCCTCATCACACAAGTAATGCTTAGGGGTTCCACTTGAAAGGCTGACCGCAGCCGTCCACAGAGGGTAGTCAGGTGCAGGCACCAGCACTTCGTCATCAGCGTTCAGCAAAGCATTCATGGCCAAGACAATTAATTCTGAAACACCGTTGCCCGTGTAAATGTCATCCAGGGTCACGCCTTGAATGCCTTTTTCTTGGCAGTAATGCATGATCGCTTTGCGGGCTGAAAAAATTCCTTTGGAATCTGAGTAAGCAGCTGAATTGGGCAGATTGCGGATCATGTCCAACTGAATCTCTTCAGGAGGATCAAAGCCAAAAACGCCCACATTACCAATATTCAATTTAATGATTTTTTGGCCTTCTTCCTCCATCTGCTGCGCGAGTTCAAGGACGGGCCCACGTATGTCGTAACAAACGTTATTTAATTTGGAGGATTTTTTAATTTCTTTCACAATAATCACTTAGAGACGTATAGGGATACTATAAAGTCTTAATTTATCTATAATTTTGTAATTATGACAGAGCCTGAGGCGATTTAACGTGAAACTACAACCGGATAAGCAGCCCTCTCTGAATACCGTTTCAGCGTACGGCCCTGATTACATCGAAATCAACGCTCAGCGCTACACCCAATCCTTGCTTTTGTCGCCTGAAAGCCCCGTGATTGAATGGTCCTGCGCTCGCTTCGAAGATATCAAAATCGAGGATTTTGAACAAATTGCCAAACTAGACCCTGCCGTGGTTATTTTTGGCAGTGGCCAGCGGATTCGCTTCCCTCAAGCGGCCCTGATTGCCCCCTTGATTGCTCGAAATATTGGACTAGAAACCATGGATTTACAGGCTGCTTGCCGAACATATAACGTCCTCATGGCCGAGGGTCGTAAAGTTGTGGCCGCCTTACTGATTGAAAAGTGAGCAAAAAAATCGACTTTTTAAATAAGTCTGATATAAATATACTTAAAAGCAGTGCAAACAATGAACCTGGAGACTGAATGAGCGTAGCACTTGGTAAACCAATCCCCTACTTTGAGATTCCGGCAACCAGCGGGCTCGTTTTCACGCCCACAGCTTGTCAGGGTCGCAAAGTGGTCATGTATTTCTATCCTAAAGACTCAACCCCTGGTTGCACTGTTGAATCCATGGAATTCAGAGATACGATTGATGATTTTACGAGAGCCAATACCTTGATCGTCGGCATCTCAAGAGATAACCTCAAATCACACGAGAACTTCAAGAGAAAGATTGAGCTGCCCTTTGAGTTGGTAGCCGATACCGAAGAAACCCTTTGCCAAATGTTCGGCGTCATGAAAATGAAGAACATGTACGGCAAGCAAGTTCGTGGCATTGAGCGCAGTACATTTCTAATTGATGAAGAAGGTGTTTTGCGTCATGAATGGCGAGGACTTAAGATTCCTGGGCACGTTCAAGATGTTTTAAGAGCCGCCATCGATTTATGATTGCAATGTCACACAAAGTAGGATAAGTTATCACTTAGATGCACATAAATACATTTACCTTATCAACCGCTCAACCACCAGGTAGGCGGTTTTTTCTTTTTTAGGAGACCTCCGGAATGCCTCTGCCACCAATCCCAACACAAGCAGCAGATAAATTAAACATCAGTCGTCAACCAAAAGCAGAGTTAAAGAAACGTCCAAAAAGAATTGAAATTGAAGAAGTAGATGAAGTAACAGAATTAGAAGAGAGCTCAGTAAGTCTTGACTTAGACGCCGATGACTCTCAATCATTGGCAGATATTGCCATTGAAAAAATGCGTGCCCCAAGTAAATCTAGCAAGAAATCTTCATCCCCAACGGTCAAGAGTTCATCGCGCCTCAGAAAAATCCCTGATGACGGCATCATCCGTCTGTTTGTGCTTGATACAAACGTGCTGATGCATGATCCTTCAGCTTTGTTCCGCTTTGAAGAGCATGATGTTTATCTACCAATGATGACGCTTGAAGAATTGGATAACCATAAAAAGGGTATGAGCGAGGTTGCTCGCAATGCCCGAACCGTGAGCCGTTCGCTGGATCAGTTGGTAGCAAATACCAGCGGGGTTTTAGAGGATGGTATTCCTCTGAATAAGTTAGGCAATAAAGATGCCACAGGCAGCCTGTATTTCCAGATTCAACTCAACAGCATCACCCTGCCCGATGGCCTACCAACGGGTAAAGCTGACAACATGATCTTGGGTGTTGTGCGAGAGCTTCAACAAAGTCGCAAAGATCGACAGGTGGTATTGGTATCCAAAGATATCAATATGCGCATCAAGGCTCGCGCCTTGGGCTTGCCTGCTGAGGATTACTTCAATGACCAGGTTCTTGAAGACCGTGACTTGATGTACTCAGGAATACTGCAGCTGCCCATTGATTTTTGGCCCAAGCATGGCAAAGACATGGAAAGCTGGAGCGATGCTAAATCAGGAACGATGTTTTATCGAGTCACTGGTCCAACGGTCGCCCACATGATGGTCAATCAATTTGTCTATCAAGAAAACTCAGATGGTGGCACACCGTTTTACGCTCAAGTCAGAGAAGTGCAAGGTCGCACTGCACTCCTTCAAACCTTGCGAGACTTCTCTCATCAAAAGAACAATGTTTGGAGCATCACTGCACGCAATCGCGAACAGAACTTTGCGATGAACTTGCTCATGAATCCCGACATTGATTTTGTGACTTTGCTGGGCCAAGCCGGCACAGGTAAAACTTTATTGGCCTTAGCTGCAGCTCTTGAGCAAGTCTTGGACAGTAAGCGCTATAACGAAATCATCATCACCCGAGCCACAGTCCCAGTTGGCGAAGACATTGGATTCTTACCAGGTACTGAAGAAGAAAAAATGCAACCATGGATGGGTGCTTTTGATGATAACTTAGAGGTGCTTCATCGCAATGAAGATGGTGCCGGTGAATGGGGTCGAGCTGCCACGCAAGAGTTGATTCGCTCCAGAATCAAAGTGAAGAGCATGAACTTCATGCGTGGTCGCACGTTTGTGAGCAAGTTTTTGATCATTGATGAAGCGCAAAATTTAACCCCTAAACAAATGAAAACCTTGGTGACTCGTGCAGGCCCAGGAACAAAAATTGTTTGCTTGGGCAACATCGCTCAGATTGATACACCTTACCTCACAGAAGGTTCATCAGGTTTGACTTATGTCGTGGATCGCTTCAAAGGTTGGCGTCACAGCGGTCACGTGACCCTGGCTCGTGGCGAGCGTTCGCGTCTTGCGGATCATGCAGCAGACGCTCTTTAATCAACCATGGCTTAAGAAGGCGAGGAAGTTCTCGCCTTCTTTTTCATTTGGCTTTGAACAAAGCAAAAGAAGCTTATTGATTTTAGGTGGTGGCACTATTTTGAGTGCTTGCGCAAGTCTGCCAAAGTTTTCATCACTGCCGGATTTTGACAAAGAGGTCAGTGCTGGCCTTGAAGATATTTCGATTGCTGCCATTGGCTTGGTAGGGATTCCTTATCGCTATGGTGGCAATACGCCTAAAAGTGGTTTTGATTGCAGCGGCTTGATTGGCTATGTTTACAAGAATGCCGCCAACAAAAAAATGCCACGAACAACTGATGAAATCGGTAAAGTTGGTCAATCTCTTGGTAATTCAACGCCTGCTCCAGGTGACTTGGTGTTTTTTAATACCCAAGGTGGCCCACATTCGCATGTTGGCATTTATGTTGGCAAGGGACGTTTTGTGCACGCCCCCTCTAAAGGAGGCACTGTGCGTCTGGAAAAAATCACTTCGTCTTATTGGTCCAGGCGATATACCGAAGCCAGACGAGTTGTGCAGAAATAATTAGAAGGGTTCGTATCCGCCAGATGACTGGCCTTGACCCAATGCCAAGTTATCAAACTTGGTGTATTGACCCTGCCAACTGAGCTTCACAGTACCAATTGGACCATTACGCTGCTTGGCGCAAATGATCTCTGCAATACCTTTGTCCGTTGTTGTATCAGCGTGATAGACCTCATCACGATAAATAAACAAGATCACGTCGGCATCTTGCTCAATGGCACCAGATTCACGCAAGTCAGACATGATTGGGCGTTTATTTGGGCGCTGCTCCAAGCCACGATTTAATTGAGACAAAGCAATCACTGGGCATTGCAACTCTTTGGCCAATGATTTTAAAGATCTAGATATTTCTGAAATTTCGGTGGCGCGATTTTCAGAGCTACCGCCACCACTGTTGCCGCTCATCAATTGAAGGTAATCAACCACAATCAGACCGAGTGTGCCGCACTTGCGTGCAATACGCCTCGCCCTAGCGCGCAGCTCAAGACTGCTCAATGAGCCAGTCTCATCAATCATGATGCTGGCTTCATTCAAACGAGAAATGGCTTCGGTGATCTTGGGCCACTCGTCTTCAGTTAACTTACCAGTTCTCATGCGCGATTGATCAATGCGACCCACGGAACCCAGAATACGAGAGGCCAGTTGCGAGGCGCCCATTTCCATTGAGAAAATCAATACCGGTAGACCTTCTTTGAGGGCAACGTTCTCGGCAATATTGACCGCAAAACTGGTTTTACCCATCGATGGGCGACCTGCCACAATAATCAAGTCACCTTTTTGCAGACCGCTGGTTTGACGATCTAAATCAATAAAGCTGGTAGCCACACCTGTGACGTCGGTTGAACCTTGACGGTGATAAAGCTCGTCAATGCGGCTCACCACTTCAGTCAATAATGGGGCAATTTCAAAATAATCGGTTTTACCGCGGTTACCCTCTTCGCCAATGGCCAAGATTTTGGATTCCGCTTCATCTAAGATGGTTCTGACCGAACGACCTTCTGGAGTGAATGCCGTACCAGCAATTTGATCTGAGGTCTGAATCAAGCGACGCAAAACACTGCGGTCACGCACAATTTCAGCGTAACCACGAATATTTGAGGCGCTGGGCGTCGATTGAGCCAAAGCGTTGAGGTAATCAATGCCAATCGATTCACCACCGCCTTGGGTTTTCATGGCTTCAGCAACCGTGATCACGTCTGCTGGCATACCTTCACCGGCCAACTTGCCAATGACACGATAAATCAAGCCATGATCAGGGCGATAGAAGTCTTTTTCTGTGAGGATATCCCCCACCCGATCCCAGGCGGTGTTGTCCAAAAGCAAACCGCCGAGCACCGATTGCTCGGCCTCGACGGAATGCGGAGGTACTTTTAAAGCTTGTACAGCTAAATCAACCATGAACTGATGATATCAGAGAGATATCAAACAATTAAAGATGAATTAAGCTTGCTCGCCAATCACTTGGACCGTAATTTCTACAACTACGTCTGTGTGAACAGCAATTGATAAGGGGTGGTCGCCAACAATCTTCAATGGGCCTGTTGGCATACGAACTGAAGCTTTCTCAATCGTAAAACCTTTGGCTTTCAAAGCATCAGCAATGTCATGGTTTGTTACTGAACCAAACAAACGGCCATCAACACCAGCTTTTTGTTTAATTTCAAGAACAAGACCGCCCAACTTAGTACCAACAGCTTGTGCAGCGGCCAATTTCTCAGCAGCTAGCTTCTCTAATTCAGCGCGCTTAGCTTCGAACTCAGCAATTGCTGTAGTAGTAGCACGACGAGCCATGCGTTGTGGGATTAAAAAGTTACGTGCAAAACCATCTTTAACGCGAACAACGTCGCCCAAGTTACCGAGGTTAGCTACTTTTTCTAGGAGAATAATTTGCATAGTGACTCCTGATTATTTCTTATGTTGGTCAGTGAAAGGCATCAAGGCTAAAAAACGAGCGCGCTTGATGGCTGTCTCTAATTGGCGCTGATACAAAGCTTTTGTACCAGTTAAACGAGCAGGAGTGATCTTGCCGTTTTCGCCGATGAAGTCACGAAGTGTGTCTACATCTTTGTAATCAATTTGATCAACGTTTGCAGCTGTGAAGCGGCAAAAACGCTTACGTTTAAATAATGGGTTTTGTGCTGGACGCTTGTTCTTGCGGTCATCACCTTTTTTTACGTATGCCATGATGTTTCCTTTTTACAATTCAATATGCGTGATATGAAAGACGAGTCGCTGACTGCGCAGGCTTTTATGAGTTAAGAATCCCTCAAATCTAGCCAACCTCCCCAACTCCATCTGATCCAGCTTTTGATGCACTGTTCCGATGGCCATCGCTTCAAGACTCATTTTGATTAACCTTGCATGTCCTGCTTCTTGAACTTCGCCACTATGTTCTAGTAGGCATTCAATCACAGGGACTCCAGCAGGGGTGTATCTAAGAGCTTCCCGAGCGACAAGGGCGGCTGTTAGGATGAAATGATTCAACCCAAACCCGCTCAGTGCCTATTAGGCAGCAGGCGCCTCCGTTGCTTGAAGAGCTTTACGAGCTTCTTCACGTTCAACTTGCTTCATCATGATTGAAGGCTCTACTTCAGCCCTCTTTGTCTTGGTGACCAAGTGACGCAAAACAGCATCGTTGAACTTAAAGCCGTGCTCGAGTTCATCAAGAGTTGTTTGACCACACTCGATGTTCATGCAAACGTAGTGAGCTTTAGCAAGTTTGTCGATCATGTAAGCCATCTGACGACGACCCCAGTCTTCAACGCGGTGAACTTTGCCACCTTGAGTTGTAATAGTACTTGTGTACTTTTCAACCATGGCAGGTACTTGCTCGCTTTGGTCCGGATGGACGATAAAAACGATTTCGTAATGACGCATTAATTACTCCTTATGGATAAAAG
>JBFZCN010000001.1:0-2724 GCA_041307985.1 Burkholderiales bacterium | reverse complement strand
CCTAGTCCTTGCCTAGTCTTTACCCATGAAAAAAGCCGCTAAGAGCGGCTTTTTTGTCTTGGTTAATTTGCTATTACTTCTTAACTACCATGGTTCCGGGCAAGCTGGCGATGTATGCAGCCATGTCTTTCAAATCTCTGTCTGAGAACTGAGCCACTTGACCAGCCATGATGGCATTGCTACGACCAACTGTTGGGTTATTGGTCACCTTATAAGCTCTCAAAGCAAAATAAAGGTAATCAGCATGTTGGCCAGCCAATTTTGGATATTCAGCCACAACAGGTTTGTTCATGCCTTCACCGTGACAAGCTGCACAGTTACCTTTGACCAAAAGCTCTTGACCTTTTCTAAGATCAGCTGCTTGGGCAGTTACTGAAGCAGTCATTGCGATAGAGGCCGTTGCGATAGCAATCAAAATATGTTTCATGTCGACTTCTCCCGCTTATTTCAATTTATTGATGGTTGTTGCTGATGTCTGAGCAGCGTAGTAAACCGCTAAGTCAGCCATGTCTTGATCTGTTAACGAACCAGCGATGCCGCGCATGGTTGGGTGCTTGCGCTCCCCTTTTTTGTAGGCTTGCAATGCAGCCACGATGTACTCAGCGTTTTGTCCACCAATCACAGGCACGGTGTAAATCTCAGGGAAACTTGAGCGGTAGCCAGGAATCGCATGGCAACCAATACACATCGCTACTTTAGATTCAGCAGCTTTAATATCACCCTTGACTTGGGCATTCACAGTACCAGCCAAAGTCATGGCAGCAACAGCAACAGTTAGTAGTTTTTTCATAGTGACCAAATATTGAGTTAGATCAAAAAATTCATCGATGCGAGTATAGCGGATGAGAGGCAAAAATGGGTTCAGAAATGAGAATTTTTAGTCATTTTAACCAACAAAGCATGGTTCAAAGGTCAAAATACTTTAAATCAAGTACGAACTTCAAGAAATATTAGTTTTACTCAGCCATGGTCTTGGCATCGCAATACAATGACGCATTATTTAGGAGAAGCTTGATGTCGAGAATCGCGCAACGTTTAAAAGAACTTCAAATTGAACTACCTACAGCTGGTGCTCCAGCAGCCGCTTATGTGATGTCAGCTCAAACTGGCAACACCCTATTCTTGTCTGGCCACATCGCTAAAAAAGATGGCAAGCCTTTGGTTGGTAAATTGGGTTTGACCATGAGCACAGATGAAGGCAAATTGGCTGCGCGCAGTATTGCGATTGATTTAATGGCCACGATGCAAGCTCATCTTGGTAGCTTGGATCGCGTGAAACGCATTGTGAAAGTGATGAGCCTAGTGAACTCTACAGAAACATACACCGAGCATCATTTGGTAACAAACGGTTGCTCTGAATTATTGTTCGAAGTATTTGGTGAAGCAGGCAAACATGCGCGCAGCGCTTTTGGAGTAGCACAAATACCTTTGGGCGCCTGTGTTGAAATCGAATTAATTGCTGAAGTTGAGTGACCCTCACCACTTAAATTCTTCACTTCACAAAGTAACTGGCAATCCAAATATAAAGCGGTATCCCCACGATGATGTTCAAGGGGAATGTGATGCCCAATGAAGTGCCCATGTACAGAGCAGGATTCACTTCAGGCATCGCATGACGCAAGACCGCTGGCACAGCAATGTAAGAAGCGCTGGCTGCGAGAATCATCAACAAAATTGTATCGCCCAAAGCAACGCCAAACATCAAACACAAGGCTAAGGCTGCCATGGCATGAGCTGGTGGTGCCATGAAACCATACAAAAAGGTGATGGGCGGTTTACCTTTCAGATCACCAATACTTCTGGCCGCAACCAATCCCATGTCAAGCAGGAAGAATGCCAACAATCCCTTGAATAAGTCGATTGAAAATGGTGCCATGACCTTGAGTCCAGCATCTCCAGAGATAATGCCCACCATCAAAGAACCCAACAACAATAACTGACCACCGTCCGTGAATGATTCGTGAAGAATTTTTCCAATCGGTGTGTGCCCTGTTTTATCACCAGAGCGCTGCTGCCGAATTCTGTTGGCCAACACAATCGCAATGATGATGGCAGGTGATTCCATCAAGGCCATGGCAGCGGCCATATGTCCACCGTAGGCAATGCCATTTTGATCGAGGACTTGGGTGGCTGTGATGAAAGTTACCGCACTCACAGAACCATAAGCCGCAGCAATGGCAGCCGCATCCAATTTATCCAACTTTTGTTTAAGCAAGTTGTAGCCGACCAATGGCACAACAATTGCCAGGCCGATTGCTAAACCAAGACTGATGGCAATTTCTGGGGTGAAACCAGATTGATTGAGGGCAAAACCGCCCTTCAATCCCAAGGCCATGAGCAAATAAAGGGATAAGAAACGAGATATTTGCTGGGGAATCTCTAAATTAGAACGCACCAATCCCGCAAAAATGCCAAAGATGAAGAAGTGAATGGATGGGTCCAGTAGATTGGTCATGGTTTTTCCTTTGTCGCCATGATAAAAATGATCATATATAAAGTAAAATCGTATTTATGATATAAATACATAGATAAAAATCTATGACCACTATGACAATATTGATAGGCTAGCGCCCATGAACATCACATTTAGACAATTGCGCCTTTTCTTGGCCCTTGCAGACACAGGCAGCGTCAGTGCTGCTGCCAGGGTTCTTCATGTGACCCAACCCACTGCTTCAATGCAGTTAAAAGAAATCACCGAGGCTGTGGGCTTACCGTTATATG